>NZ_LWER01000149.1:0-101409 GCF_001634775.1 Sulfitobacter sp. HI0027 | reverse complement strand
GCTTTATGCGGCCGCGAATGCACTGCTAATGCGCACGATAGCAGGCTCTCAGATCAAGTCCTGGGGCATGCGACTGGTGCGAACCAAAGGACGCCGCCGCGCCGTTGTCGCGGTGGCCAGAAAGCTCGCCGTCCTGCTGCATAGAATGTGGACAGATGGCACCGAGTTCCGTCCGGCACAGGTGGAGGGCACAGCATGATCTGATCCGCCACCCTCAAAAGCCGAACGGGATCGTCCCTCACCGGACGAGGTCTGTGGAAGAAGCCGAAAATGGCTGCTGCGCAACGAGAAGCGCGTCCCTTAGCAAGGCTCTCCGCTGCCAATCCGACACATGCGTGCAGCGATGCCCGACGGCATCAACCAAACTGCGAAGAGAAGCGTGACCCGGATGAGTGACAATGATCCACAAGAAAGAAGGAAAACGAGCTTGACCCAAACGCCCAATTAGAGAAGCCGCCATTCTCTTTGCCGCAGATACTGCGTGATCACGTCGCGATCTACCGCTCTCCCTTCCTTTCCGCCCCGGCGGCGGGCTGGCTGTTCTATACATTCAGTTTCGTTTCCATCCTCACTGTCCTGCCGCCCTACCTCTCCGAGGCATGGCGCGCGGTCACAATGGCCGCCATGCCGCTCACTAGCATCGCGGTATCAATGACCATCGGCGTCGCGTTGCTCCGCCGTCTATCGGCGGTCTCTGTTGTGCAAACTGGCTTTGCCCTTTCCGCCCTTTCTATGCTTTGGCTCTGGCTCGCCCCCGGCACGCCGTTGGCCTGTTTGGCACTGGCTGCCGCAATGGGGTTGATCCAAGGCGCAAGTTTTACCGCGGTCGCGCAACTCAACAGCGGCCCCGCCGCGCAGGCGCAGGCAAACGGTGCGGTGGCCCAAATGGGGAACCTTGGAAACAGCCTTGGCACACCTGTTATGGCGTTCGGGTTAGCAAGCTTTGGCGGCGCGGCCTTGCCGTTATTGGCGGGTGGGGCCTTTGCGATGGGGCTGGTGGCACATCTCCTCCTTGGTGCGGCCCGACGCCGCAGTCGGCGCGTTCCTGTTTAGTTCTCACTTTTCCGTTGGAAAACACTGCATCAGCACCTATGTACAAACCGTTAAGAGGGGCATGTCATGGCTGAGCTGAAGAACATCGAAGTGCGCGGCGCGCGCGAGCACAATCTAAAGAACATCGACGTGGATATTCCGCGTGACCAACTGGTTGTAATTACCGGGCTTTCCGGCTCGGGCAAGTCGAGCCTTGCCTTCGACACGATCTATGCCGAAGGGCAGCGGCGCTATGTGGAATCACTGTCGGCCTACGCGCGGCAGTTCCTTGATATGATGCAGAAACCGGATGTGGATCACATTTCCGGTCTCAGCCCTGCGATTTCAATCGAACAGAAGACCACCTCAAAGAACCCCCGATCCACAGTCGGCACGGTGACCGAGATTTACGACTATCTGCGGCTGTTGTTCGCCCGCGTCGGCACCCCCTATAGCCCGGCCACCGGCAAACCCATCGAAGCCCAGCAGGTGCAGGACATGGTCGACCGGATCATGACCATGGAAGAGGGCACGCGGGCTTATCTGCTGGCGCCGATTATTCGCGACCGCAAAGGCGAATACCGCAAAGAGTTCATTGAGTTGCGCAAGCAAGGCTTTCAACGGGTCAAGGTGAACGGTGAATTCTACGATCTGGATGAGCCGCCGACGTTGGACAAGAAATTCCGCCATGACATTGATGTTGTCGTCGACCGGATCGTGGTGCGCGAAGGGCTGGAAACGCGCCTGGCGGATTCGCTGCGCACGGCGCTTGATCTTGCCGATGGGATCGCCATTCTCGAAACCGCGCCCAGTGAAGGCGAGCCCGAGCGTCATACGTTTTCGGAAAAATTTGCCTGCCCTGTCAGTGGCTTCACCATTCCCGAGATTGAGCCGCGGCTGTTCTCCTTCAACGCGCCGTTCGGGGCTTGCCCCTCTTGTGATGGCCTTGGGGTCGAGCTCTTTTTTGACGAGCGTTTGGTGGTGCCTGACCAGAACCTGAGAATCTATGACGGGGCTTTGGCGCCTTGGCGTAAGGGGAAGTCCCCGTACTTTAAGCAAACCATCGAAGCCATTGCCAAGCATTATAATTTCGACCAAAAGACCCGCTGGAAAGACCTGCCTGAGAAGGTGCAAGAGGTGTTCCTTCGTGGTTCCGGCAAAGAAGAGATTACCTTCCGCTATGACGAAGGCGGGCGCGTTTATGAGGTCAAGCGCGTGTTCGAGGGGGTGATCCCCAATATGCAGCGCCGCTACCGCGAAACGGACAGCAACTGGGTCCGCGAGGAGTTTGAGCGCTATCAGAACAACCGCCCCTGTGGCACCTGTGGTGGCTATCGCCTGCGGCCCGAAGCGCTTGCGGTACGCATTGGCCCCACGATTGGCAATGAGAACGAGTTGCTCCACATCGGTAAGGTGGTGGAGATGTCGATCCGTGAAGCCTTTGACTGGTGCAAGGCGGTACCAGACCATCTGACCCCGCAGAAGAATGAAATCGCGAAAGCCATTTTAAAGGAAATCCGGGAACGTCTCGGATTCCTGAATAATGTGGGTCTTGAGTATCTTACGATGTCGCGTTCAAGTGGTACTTTAAGTGGGGGCGAGAGCCAGCGTATCCGCTTGGCAAGCCAGATTGGCTCTGGCCTGACGGGCGTGCTTTACGTGCTTGATGAACCGTCGATCGGGCTACATCAGCGCGATAATGACCGGTTGCTGGATACCTTAAAGAACCTGCGAGATCAGGGGAACACGGTGATCGTTGTGGAGCATGACGAAGAGGCCATCCGCGAGGCCGATTATGTGTTCGACATCGGGCCGGGTGCTGGGGTTCACGGCGGGCAAGTGGTGAGCCATGGCACGCCTGAACAGGTGGCGAATGATCCCAATTCTGTTACTGGTCAGTATCTTACCGGCGTTCGTGAAATCTCGGTCCCGGCCAAGCGGCGCAAGGGGAACAAGAAGAAGTTGCAGGTTGTAAAGGCTACTGGCAACAACTTGCAGAATGTCACTGTGGATTTCCCGCTGGGTAAATTCGTCTGTGTTACGGGCGTGTCGGGGGGCGGCAAGTCCACCCTTACGATCGAAACCCTGTTCAAAACCGCGTCGATGAACCTGAACGGCGCGCGGCAGACACCTGCGCCCTGTCAGACCATCAAAGGATTGGAACATCTCGACAAGGTCATTGATATTGACCAGCGGCCCATCGGTCGGACTCCGCGTTCGAATCCAGCGACTTACACCGGGGCTTTCACCCCGATCCGGGACTGGTTCGCCGGTCTGCCCGAAGCGAAAGAGCGCGGCTATAAGCCCGGGCGTTTCTCTTTCAACGTCAAAGGCGGGCGTTGCGAGGCCTGTCAGGGTGACGGGGTCATCAAGATCGAGATGCACTTCCTCCCTGATGTTTACGTGGAATGCGAGACCTGCAAAGGCGCGCGCTATAACCGCGAGACGCTGGAGGTGCGGTTTAAGGGTAAGAGCATCGCCGACGTGCTTGATATGACCGTAGAAGATGCGCAAAGCTTCTTTGCCGCCGTGCCTTCGATCCGTGAAAAGATGGATGCGCTGATGCGCGTGGGGCTGGGCTATATCAAGGTTGGACAGCAGGCCACGACCCTGTCGGGCGGTGAGGCGCAGCGGGTGAAGCTCAGCAAGGAGTTGAGCAAACGCTCCACCGGGCGCACGCTTTATATCCTTGATGAACCGACAACGGGTCTGCATTTCGAAGACGTGCGCAAGCTGTTGGAAGTGCTGCACGAATTGGTCGATCAGGGCAATTCCGTGGTTGTGATTGAGCATAACCTAGATGTGGTGAAAACCGCCGATCATATTATCGATATCGGCCCTGAGGGTGGTGACGGCGGTGGCCGGGTTGTGGCTACAGGGACGCCCGAAAAGGTCGCGGACGTGGCCGAAAGCCATACCGGGAAGTACCTCAAACCGATGCTATATAAGCAGACAAAAGTGGCGGCGGAATAACCGCCGCCACTTGGTTGGCTTGGCCTGCGGCGTGTCCTTACAACACGGCGCGGGCGATGCGGATCAGTTGCAGCGTCTCATAAGCGCTATCGCGCAGCGAAATCACCTGCCCATTCAGTACCGCGTAGTTATAGCCTTCTTCCGGCTCGGCCAGACGGTAGAGATTGATGAGGTCCGCCTGCGTCAGCGCGGCGGTCGGAGCGATGTTCACACCTGAGCCAATGGTGGGCACCCGCGCCAATTCGTTGATACGCAGCAGGGCGGTGTGATCTTCGTTGCTCAGCAGCACCGGCTGGCCATCGATCAGCGCGTAGCGATGACCAGCAGGCGCGGCATCAAGGCTGTAGAGCTGTGCGATCTGGTTGGACTCCAGTAGGAGCAACTCGCGTTCCGTCAGCGGATCGGCCTCAAGATAGGGTTGGCGGCGCTCTTCCAGCAGAGTGTCCAGCTCATCGTCGGAATAGCTGGCCCATTGTTCATAAGTCACGCCCTGTTTTGCCAGTCCGGGGGGCACGCAGGGCGGGTCCTTCTTGGCCAGACCGGGGGGGCAGTTGCGATAGGTAATCAGCTCGTCCTCGGGCACGGCGGCTGCGTTCAATTCAGGCGCGGCCAAGGCAAGCGCCGCCGCACCGAGGATAGCGGCCATGTCACGCCCCTCGGGCGCCGGGGTGTTCAAAAGACGGGTAACCACAGTCTCGCGGTCCTGTGTAAATCGGGTCACGCGCTCATCAAAATCGGCGCGGTCCATGCCCTTGGGCAGTTTGACCTCATCGCCTTTGATCTTGACCTTATCACCGTTGATTTTGATCTCGATCTTATCGTCTTTCTTGTCTTTTTTGGCCTTCTTCTCTTTGTGCTTCTCGGCCTTTTCCTCGCGCTTTTCTCTCTTTTTCTCGGCCTTCTTTTCCTGCTTGTCCTTCTTCTTGGCCTTTTTGTCTTTCTTGTCTTTGCCCTTATCGCCCTTGTCGTCTTTGGCGAGCCAAAGCGTTTCAGGGCCGCTGCTATCAAAGGCAACCGCGGGCTGCGCCGGGGCAAAGCCGGTTCCGGCGGCGGCCAGCGGGCCGGTCGCACAGGCGGTGGTCAGGATTGTGGTAATGAGCAGGCGTCGCATCAGGTGATCTCCTCAGATGGGGTCATTCTGAAGTTAACGCCTGCTCGGGTCATGTCGTTCCCGCGTGGGGAGCGTTCGGCTTAACCTTGCCAGCCGCGCTGCTCAAAACGGGGCAGCATGGCAGAGAAGTCTTTGCCCTTGCCGCCTTCTTCCTCGACGAAACGGGTGTAGAGTTCCTTGGCCAGCGCGCCCATCGGCGTGTCGGCATTGGCCATTTCCGCGGCCTGTTGGGACAGCCCCAGATCTTTGAGCATCAGCTCTGCCGCGAACCCCGGTTTGTAGTCGTTGTCGGCGGGAGATTGGGGGCCGACGCCGGGGGCCGGGCAATAGGCGTTCATCGACCATGAATAGCCCGAAGACGTGCTGACCACATCAAACATCCGTTCGCGATCAAGGCCCAGTTTGTCAGCCAGTGCAAAGGCTTCGCAGGTGGCGATCATCGTGGCGCCAAGGATCATGTTGTTGCAGATTTTCGCCGCTTGGCCGGCGCCCGCATCACCGCAATGAACGGCTTTCTGACCCATGATGTCGAACAGCGGTTTGGCCTTTTCAAAGGCCGCCTCCGCGCCGCCCGCCATAAAGGTGAGCGTGCCGCCCTGTGCGCCGCCGATCCCGCCGGAGACAGGGGCATCCACAAAGAGCAACCCGGCCTTCTGCGCCGCCTCTGCCGCGAAACGCGCGCTTTCGACGTCGACGGTGGAGCAATCGATCAGCAGCGCGCCCGCTGCCATATGTGCGACCGCTTCTTCGGCCACTTGGCGCAGGATTGCGCCGTTGGGCAGCATGGTGATGACCACATCGGCATCCCCGACCGCTTCTGCGATGGTCTTGGCCTCGGCGACCCCTTCGGCGGTGGTGCCAGCCACGTCATTGCCGCGCACGGTATGGCCCGCGGCGGCGAGATTGGCGGCCATGGGCCCGCCCATATTGCCCAGACCGATGAAACCGATTGTAAGATTGCTCATAAATTTTCCTCCAACTTCAATTCGTTGCCGCCCAAGGGGGCGAGCATGGCGTCGATATCGGCCTGCGGCACGTCCCAGTCGGCGTGTTGCCAATTGGGGCTGCGGTCCTTGTCGATGATCGCGGCGCGCACGCCTTCGATGAAATCGCCTTTTTCCAGTGACCGCGCGGTAAAGCGATATTCCTGTTCCAGTGCCGGGACCATGCCGATGCCGGGGCCGCGCAGGCGGCGCAGCATCTCTAGCGTGCAGGCCATCGACAGGGGGGAGTTGCGGCGTAGGGTTTTCACTGTCTCTGCGGCGAAACCGCTGTCGGACATCGCAAGCGCCGCGTCGATTTCTTTAAGGCTTTCGCCATGAAAGAGGCGGTCCACCTCTTCCTGAACCTCTGCCAGCGTGGACGGGGGCGGGGAGCTTGCAGCGCGGTCGAGGATGAAGGGATCACCGTTCTCTTCCAGTTGCGCGATAAGATCGGGCCATTCGGCCTGCGCGATAAAATAATCTGCGAAACCGGCGTGGAGCACGTCGCCTGCGCCCATCCGCGCGCCGGTGAGGCCAAGGTATTCGCCCATCCGTCCCGGTGCCTGTGCCAGCAGCAGCGTACCGCCCACATCGGGTACCAGCCCGATGCCGCATTCGGGCATGGCAATCTTGCTGCTCTCGCTCACCACCCGGTGCGAGCCGTGGCAGCCGATGCCGACCCCGCCGCCCATGGTGAAGCCCTGCATGAAGGAGATCACCGGCTTGGGAAAACCGTGAAGTTTGTTGTTGAGCCGGTATTCATCGGCCCAAAAACGGCGGGCGAAGTCGAAATCCCCGTCCTTGCCCGTTTGGTAAAGCTGCGCCACGTCACCGCCCGCGCAGAAGGCTTTCTCACCCTCGGCATCCAGCACGATCACGGCGACCTCTGGGTCATCGCGCCAGTCGTCGATCGCCTTTTCGATGGCGATGCACATGTCGTAGCTCAGCGCGTTCAGCGCATTGGGCCGCGTCAACGTGATGCGTCCGGCGCGGCCCGTTATGCGGATGTGGATATCACTCATGGGGGCCTCAGCGGTTCTTGAGCATGTCGCGGGCAACGATCACGCGCATGATCTCATTCGTGCCCTCAAGGATCTGGTGCACCCGCAGGTCGCGGACCAGTTTCTCGATCCCGTAGTCGGCAAGGTAGCCATAGCCGCCGTGCAACTGCAGACATTGGTCGACGACCTTGCTGCCGGTCTCGGTCACGAATTTCTTGGCCATGGCGCAGAACTTGGTCGCATCCGGCGCGCCAGTGTCGAGCTTCCACGCCGCTTGGCGCAGGAAGGTGCGCGCGGCTTGCAATTCGATCTCCATATCGGCAAGGCGGAATTGCAGCCCTTGGAACTGGTCGATGCTCTGGCCAAAGGCTTTGCGGTCGCCCATGTACGCCAGCGTCTTGGTCAGCGCAGTCTGCGCGGCCCCGAGCGAGCAGGCCGAGATGTTTAGCCGCCCACCATCGAGGCCTGCCATGGCGTATTTGAAGCCCTTGCCCTCTTCGCCAACAAGGTTCTCCGCCCCGATCTTGCAGTCATCAAACTGCACCAGCGCCGTCGGTTGGCTGCGCCAACCCATCTTGTCTTCCAGCCCACCGAAGCTGAGGCCCGGCGTGCCGTCTTCGACGTATACCGTGGAGACGCCGCGCGCGCCGTCGTCGGAGGTGCGGACCATGGTGACATAGGCATCCGAATAGCCACCGCCCGAGATGAACGCCTTGGTGCCGTTCAGCGTATAGCCCTCGTTGGTGCGCTCGCAGCGGGTTTTCAGCGCCGCCGCGTCGGAGCCGGAACCGGGCTCGGTTAGGCAGTAGCTCAGCACCTTCTCCATGGTGAGCACCTTGGGCATGACGCGTTCTTTCATCTCGTCACTGGCGAAAGTGTCGAGCATCTTGGCGCACATGTTGTGGATCGACAGGAACGCCGCGACCGAGGGGCAGGCCATCGACAGCGCCTCAAAGACCACCGTGGCGTCCAGACGTGTGAGCCCCGCGCCGCCAGTGTCTTCAGAGACATAAAGCCCGCCGAACCCTAATGCGCCGACCTCTGGCCAAAGCTCTTTGGGGATGGTGCCATCTTTCTCCCATTGGTGGGCGTGGGGCGCGATATTCTCCTGCCCGAATGCATGGGCCATGTCGAAAATGGCGGTCTGTTCTTCGTTCAATGCGAAATCCATCGCGGCTCCTCCCTGAAGTCATGTGTCCTTGGAACTGAACACTTGTTTAATTCTATCAGCCGAAAGGTGCCGCAACAAGCGTCACAGATCGGCGTGGTATTCCTCGATCAGATGGCGCACGACGGCCTCGCCGCCCTTGCCCTCGGGCGCTTCGGCCCAGACTTTGCGCTGACGGTCGGCGGATGTGCCCTGCTTCACCACGTCGCGCAGGGCGCAGATCTCATCGAGACATCCGAGCGCCTCGGCGTCTTCGGCGATCAGGCCGATGATTTCCTCGAACATCTGGTCGAAGGGTTTGAGCGTCGGCCCCCCGAAATCGATCAGCGTCTCGTTCACCCCGTAGCGCTGCGCGCGCCAGCGGTTTTCCTCGATCAGGAAGCGGTCATATTCGCGCCAGCGCAGGTTGCTGTCGCGCAGGCGCAGCAGGAAGCGGGTGAGGGACTGTGTCAGCCCCGCCAGCCCAAGCGCGTGTGACAGGCGCGGCTGCACATCGCAAATGCGGCTTTCCAGCGTCGGGTAATGGGTCGACGGGCGCAGGTCCCACCAGATTTTCGACTGGTCGGGAATGATATCGAGGTCAATCAACGCCTGCGTGCTGCGCTCATACTCCCCCCAACTATGCAGCAAGGGCGGCAGCCCCGTGCGCGGCATGCTCTCCATCACCGCAAGACGGTAAGACGCCAGCCCGGTGTCTTCGCCCTGCCAATAGGGCGACGAGGCCGAGAGTGCGAGCAGGTGGGGCAGGAAATAAGCGAATTGCGGCATCAGGTCGATGCGCAGGTCATCCCCCTCAATGCCCACATGGACATGCATCCCACAGCTTAGCATCCGGCGTGCGACACCGCCCAACTCAATCTCAAGCTGGTCGTAGCGTTCCTTATGCGTCGTCTCTTGGTTCTTCCAATCGGAGAAAGGATGGCAGGAGACGGCCACGGGGGACAAATTATGCTTGGCGGCGTGTCTGGAGATCGTGCTGCGCAGACGCTTTAAGTCCTCACGGGCCTCGCCCACGGTCTTGCAGGGCTTGCTGCCGATCTCGATTTGACATTGCAGAAATTCGGGGCTGACCTGATCGCCAAGGTCGTTGCGGCAATCTTCCATCAACCCTTCAGGGGTGTCAGCCAGCGCCAGTGAATCCTTGTCGACCAGAAGATACTCTTCTTCAATTCCGATGCTGAATTCTTTTTGCATGGCGCTGGCCCCGTTCTTTAGGGCCGACTGCCGCGGGGCAGCCGGCGTGATGATTTACTCCATCACCGGGATGGAGAATTCGCCACCCTCTTTGATGCCCGAAGGCCAACGGGCCGTCACGGTCTTGGTGCGGGTGTAGAACTTGAACGCATCCGGCCCGTGCTGGTTCAAATCGCCAAAGACGGATTTCTTCCAGCCGCCGAAGGTGTGGTAGGCCAGCGGCACCGGGATCGGCACGTTGACACCGACCATGCCGACGTTGATCCGGTTGGCAAAGTCACGTGCCGCGTCACCGTCACGGGTAAAGATCGCGGTGCCGTTGCCGTACTCGTGGTCCATCGCAAGGCCGATCGCCTCTTCGTAGTCCTTGGCACGCACACATGTCAGCACGGGGCCAAAGATTTCCTGCTGGTAGATGTCCATGTCCTTGGTCGCGCGGTCAAACAGATGCGGGCCGACGAAATAGCCGTTCTCATAGCCTTGCAGTTTGAAGTCGCGGCCATCGACAACCAGTTCTGCACCTTGGTCGATACCGGACTGCACCAGACGTTCGATATTGGCCTTGGCGGCAGCGGTCACAACCGGGCCGTAGTCTACGTCATTGCCGGAGGTGTAGGGGCCGACTTTCAGCTTTTCGATGCGCGGCACCAACTTCTCGATCAGACGGTCGGCAGTTTCGTCGCCCACCGGCACGGCCACGGAAATCGCCATGCAGCGTTCGCCAGCCGCACCGTAGCCCGCGCCGATCAGCGCATCGGCAGCTTGGTCCATGTCTGCGTCGGGCATGATGATCATGTGGTTCTTGGCGCCACCGAAACACTGCACGCGCTTGCCGTTGGCACAGCCGGTGGCATAGATGTATTCGGCAATCGGGGTCGAGCCCACAAAGCCCACCGACTGGATCACGTCATGGTGCAGGATCGCATCGACCGCTTCTTTGTCGCCGTTGACGACCTGAATGATGCCCTTGGGCAGACCGGCTTCTTCCAGCAATTCGGCCAGCATCAGCGGCACGGAGGGATCACGCTCGGAAGGCTTGAGGATGAAGGCATTGCCGCAGGCGATGGCGGGGGCGAACATCCACATCGGGATCATGGCGGGGAAGTTGAAGGGTGTGATGCCTGCGGTGACACCAAGCGCTTGGCGCATGGAGTACATGTCGATGCCGGGGCCCGCGCTGTCGGTGAAATCACCTTTCAGCAGTTCGGGTGCGCCGATGCAGTATTCCACCACTTCAAGACCACGCTGCACGTCACCAGCGGCGTCGGGCAGGGTCTTGCCGTGCTCACGGCTGAGCGCCTCGGCCAGCTTGTCCATGTCGCGGTTCAGCAGGGAGACGAACTTCATCAGCACGCGCGCGCGGCGCTGTGGGTTGGTCGCGGCCCATGCGGGCTGGGCGGCGGCGGCGTATTCGACGGCTTTGTTCAGCTCTTCGCCATTGGCCAGCGGCACCTTCGCCTGCACTTCGCCGGTGGCGGGGTTCATCACATCGGCAAAGCGCCCGGAAGTGCCTTTGACGTGTTCGCCGTTCAGATAGTGGGTCATCTCTTGCATGATCGGTCTCCTCTTTGGTTGGCGGTACGATAGCCTTGCAAAAAGCAATGGAACAGAGGAAGGATGGCAAAACCGTCTTGCATTTTTGCAAAGCTCTGGAAGGCAGCGAAATGGATCAGAATTGGGACGACCTGCGGCTGTTTCTAGCGGTGGCGCGCGAAGAGAGCCTGTCGGGCGCGGGCAAGCTGCTGCGGCTTGATCCCGCAACGCTGGGTCGCCGCATGGCGCGTTTGGAAAAGGCGCTGCAGACCGTGCTCTTTGTCAAATCGCCCCAAGGCTATATGCTGACCGAGGCTGGCAGTGACCTGATGCAGCGGGCAGAGCGGGCCGAGCAGGCGATGCGCGCCGCCACCGCCGGGGTGCCGGTGCAAAGCGACCAACTCTCAGGGCAGATCCGCGTGGGTGCGCCCGATGGGGCGGCGAATTATCTGCTGCCGCAGGTCTGTGCGGCCATTGCGGCGAAAAACCCCGATCTGGATGTGCAGATCATCGCATTGCCGCGCGTCTTTAACCTGTCCCGGCGCGAGGCGGATATGGCGATCGGGGTGAGCGCGCCCACGGCAGGGCGGCTGGTGGTACAGAAAGTGACGGACTACCACCTCCATCTTGCGGCCGCGGAAAGCTATCTCGCACGCCACCCCGAGGTGACCTCGGTCGGCGATCTGCAAGGGCACCGGATGGTTGGCTATATCCCGGATATGATCTTCGATCGGGAGTTGGACTACCTCGCCGACCTCGGCATCAGGCGCGTGGCCTTGGCGTCAAATTCCGTCTCCGTTCAGGTGCGGATGATCCAGCAGGGCGGCGGGATAGGCATCGCACATGACTTTTCGCTTGCCGCAACCCAAGGCGTGCGGCGCATTCTGACGCAGGCCGTCAGCCTCAAGCGGGCTTTCTATCTGATCCGCCATGCAGACGACCGCCGCAACGCCCGACTGGCGGCTTTTGCCGAGGCGCTGGCCGCCGGGCTTCGGGCCGAGACTGCCCGGCTGGAGGCCGAAGCCGCGCAGAAGACTGCGCCAAAAGCTTGACATGAAAGGATTTCGCGGTGACGCTGGAGGGGACTTTGCCCTGCATCAAAGGAGGCGCCAGATGCTCGTATCGCAGATTCTCAAGACCAAGCCCGATGGCAAGGTGGTCACGGCCAAACCCGGATTGGTGATCTCTGAGGCGGCGGCGATGCTGGCTGAAAAGCGGATCGGGACGCTGGTGATCTCGGCCGATGGCAAGACGCCGGATGGGATTCTGTCTGAGCGGGACATCGTGCGCGAACTGGGCCGTTCGGGCGCGGGCTGCCTGCAGCAGGCGGCTGAGAGCATCATGACCCGCAAGCTGGTGACCTGCAGCCGGGATGACCGCTCTGACGCGGTGTTGCAACAGATGACCGACGGACGGTTTCGCCATATGCCCGTGTTGGAAGACGGGGAACTCGTGGGGCTGATCTCTCTCGGCGACGTGGTCAAGGCGCAGTTGCAGGAACTGTCGATGGAGAAGCAGGCCCTTGAAGGCATGATCATGGGCCACTGAAGCGTTTTCAGGGGCCACGACAGGGCGATTCTGCGGGCTGACCGCGGGGCAGTGCTACCGCTAACCGACTTGCGCTTGCGGCAGTGAAATGCTTGGCTGTGCCGCAACGCAGCAGATACGCAGGACAATTACATGCGCATAGCCCTCTATCCCGGTACGTTCGACCCGATCACGCTGGGGCATATCGATATCATCCGCCGCGCCGCCCGTATGGTCGACCGGCTGGTGATCGGCGTAGCGATCAACCGCGACAAGGGGCCGCTCTTTAGCCTTGAGGAACGTGTCGCGCTGATCGAAGCGGAATGCGTGCAATTGGCCGAGGAAACCGGCGTCGAGATCGTGGTGCACCCTTTCGAAAACCTGCTGATCGACTGCGCGCGCGATGTTGGGGCGCAGACCATCGTGCGCGGTCTGCGGGCCGTGTCGGATTTTGAATATGAGTTCCAGATGGTCGGCATGAACCGGCAGCTGGACGACTCTATCGAGACGGTCTTTCTGATGGCCGAGGCCACACATCAGGCCATCGCCAGCAAACTGGTGAAAGAGATTGCGCGGCTTGATGGGGATGTCAGCAAATTTGTGACCCCTGCGGTGAACGAAGTGCTGATTGAGCGCTTTGCGCGGAAGTAGCGTCCGGAGTAGAGAGCGGACCGGGTGCGGCGCGGTTCTGCGCGGTATTTTTAAAAGGATGAAGGGGAGGGGCGTGGCGCGTGAGTGGCGGCCGCGTCTTTTTGTCTTAAGCGGCCTTGGGCGGCTATTATAGCGGCCGGGGCCAGCATGCGGTGGGAGAAGCCCATTCGTGGTCGTACCTGTAAGACCGTCAGCAGACTGCCTTGTTGCAGCGTCGTTTGATTGGTGGCGTGGTGGAAATCGGTTGAGACCAGTTTGCGGTCGGTGACCGATAGCATGCCGGTTGCGATGGGACAGAAAAGCGGGGATTTGCGCCGCGGCTTGCCTTAGCGCCAGAAGGCAACCCATTCGATTAATTCAAAGAGCTTTTTGCCGAGATAGATCATATGGTCCGCGCCATAGGCATAGAGGTCGACCATCATGGCCCCGGCGATAACGAGGGCCAGCACGATGGCGATGGAATTGGTCATGGCGCGGCTCCGGGCGGGGTTGGCCTGATATTACAGCCACGCCCCCGCCGTGCAAGCCTTAGCCCAGGTTGCCCATGGCGACGGCGACATCGGCCATGCGGACCGAGAAGGCCCATTCGTTGTCATACCAGCCCAGCACGCGCACGGTGCGGCCCGCCACGACGATGGTCTGGTCGGGGGCAAAGATGCAGCTTTCTTCGGTGTGGTTGAAGTCGATGCTGACTTTCTGTTCGGGGTCATAGGCCAGCACACGTTTCATTGGACCTTCGGCCGCGGCACGGGCGGCGGCGTTGATCTCTTCCACCGTCACGTCGCGGCTGGCTTGGAAGGTCAGGTCAACGGCGCTGACGTTGGGGGTGGGAACGCGCATGGCGGTGCCGTCGAGCTTACCTTTGAGCGCGGGCAGCACTTCGCCCAGAGCCTTGGCCGCGCCCGTGGAGGTGGGGATCAGGGCCATGGCAGCGGCGCGGGCGCGGTAGAGGTCATCGTGGCGTCGGTCGAGCGTCGGCTGGTCGCCGGTGTAGCTGTGGATCGTTGTCATCAGGCCGCTTTCGATGCCCACGGCGTCGTGCATGACTTTGGCCAGCGGCGCGAGGCAGTTGGTGGTGCAGGACCCGTTTGAGATCATCCGGTCGGAGGCGGTGAGCTGATCGTCGTTCACGCCGTAGACGATTGTTTTGTCGACGTTTTTTCCGGGCGCGGAGAGCAGTACGCGCTTGGCACCGTTCTTGAGGTGAACGTTGGCTTTGTTGCCGTCGTTGAACTTGCCGGTGCATTCCAAAACCACGTCGCAGCCGGACCAGTCCAGCTCTTCGAGGTTGTAGCTCGACATCATCTCGATGTCGTTTTGGCCGAGGTTCATATAGCCGCCGTCGACAGAGACTTCGCCGGGAAAACGGCCATGGACGGAATCGTATTTGATGAGATGCGCGGCGGTGCTGAGCGGGCCAGTGGCGTTCACCTTGATCACTTCGATGTCATCGCGCCCCGATGCCGCGATATGGCTGAGGGTGCAGCGGCCGATGCGGCCAAATCCGTTGATGCCAACTTTGATGGTCATGGTGCATTCCTTGTCATGGGCCGCGCGACGGGGGCCGTATGTCGGGGTCGCGCGTTCTATATCCGCGCAAGGCAGGCAGGGGAAAGGGGCAAAACCAAATGATTTCCGGATGTTAGCGTTAAACCTGCATGTTAGCGGTAAAGGTCGTTCCGGCTTCGGACTTGCCAGATGGGCTGCACATGCTACTTCGGTTGCAACACGCAAAAAGGGGCACGAAATGAGCGGTTTACTGGCACTTGTGGATGACGTGGCGGCGATCGCCAAAGTTGCGGCGGCGAGCGTGGATGATGTGATCGGGCAGGCGGCCAAAGCGGGCTCGAAGGCGGCGGGCGCGGTGATTGACGACGCAGCGGTGACGCCGAAGTATCTGCATGGGTTCAAGGCCGAACGTGAGCTGCCGGTGATATGGCGGATCACCAAAGGATCGTTGCGCAACAAATTGGTGTATCTGCTGCCAGTGGGGCTGCTGTTGGCGAATTTCGCGCCATGGGCGATCCCGCCTTTGTTGATGCTGGGCGGGGCATACCTGTGTTTCGAGGGGGCGGAGAAGGTTGCCCATGCGCTTGGCTGGGGGCACGGGCATGAGGATTACCCTGATAAGGAGAAGGTCGTCGAAGACCCCGCACAGCTGGAAGAGAAGAAGGCCGCAGGCGCGATCAAGACCGACTTTATCCTCTCGGCGGAGATCATGACCATCGCCCTGTCCGCGATCCCCGAGAGTAACTTTTGGATGGAAGCGGCCACGCTGGCGGCGGTGGCGGTGATGATCACTATCGCGGTCTATGGCTCCGTCGCTTTGATCGTCAAGATGGATGATCTGGGGCTGGTGATGGCGAACCGGGGGCGTTTTGGCCTGACGCGCAGCTTGGGCCGCGGGCTGGTGCGCGGGATGCCGGGGTTCCTGAAACTGCTCACCGTTGTTGGCACGGCGGCCATGCTGTGGGTCGGCGGGTCGATCATCATTCACGGGTTGGAGCAGATGGGCTTTGCTGCGCCCTACAACTGGATCCATGATATCGCGGTCAGCGTTGGCCACGTGGTCCCGGCCCAGTTTGAAGGGGCCGTCGAGTGGATCACCACGGCGGGGATTGATGGGCTCTTTGGTCTGGCGCTTGGTCTGGTGCTAATCCCGATCGGGGAAAAGATCGTCACGCCGATTTGGCGCAAGGTCTTTCACAAGGCCGCTGTGTAAAATGCGGCCTTAGTGATAGGTCAATAGAAAAGGGGCGACGGTTGAACCGTCGCCCCTTTTTGCTGTGCCGTGTGATCCGTGGATCAGAGCAACGCCTTGGCTTTCTGAGCGACATTCTCAGCAGTAAAGCCGAACCGTTCGAACAATTCTTCGGCCGGGGCAGAGGCACCGAAACGGTCCATGCCGACGAAATCGGCTTTGCCGTATTTGCCGCGCTCGCCAAAGAGCCACTGATCCCAGCCCTGACGCATGCCTGCTTCAACACCAACACGTACGGCACCACCGGGCAGCACGCGCTTGCGATAGGCTTCATCCTGCGCGGCGAAAAGTTCCATACAGGGCATGGAGACGACGCGGGTGCCGATGCCTTCGGCCTGCAAAAGATCACGCGCGGCCAGTGCCACATGCACTTCCGAACCGGTGGCGATCAGGATCACCTGACGCTTGCCCTCGGCATCGGCCAGCACATAGGCGCCTTTTTCGGTGAGGTTGTTGTTCTTGTGCTCAAGACGCACGGTCGGCAGGCCCTGACGGGTCAACGACAGAACCGATGGCGTGGTTTTGGAGGTGAAGGCAATCTCCCAAGCCTCTGCCGTTTCCACCGCGTCGGCGGGGCGGAAGACATAGGTGTTGGGTGTGGCACGGCTGATCGCCAGATGCTCGACCGGTTGGTGGGTCGGGCCATCTTCGCCAAGGCCGATGCTGTCATGGGTCATGACAAATGCCGTGGGGATTTGCATCAGCGCCGCCAGACGCATCGACGGACGCGCGTAGTCGGTGAAACACATGAAGGTGCCGCCATAGGGACGGATGCCGCCGTGCAGCGCCATACCGTTCATCGCCGCCGCCATGCCGTGCTCGCGGATGCCCCAGTAGACATAGCGCCCGCCGCGGTTGTCCACGTCAAAGACGCCCAGATCAGAGGTCTTGGTGTTGTTCGAGCCGGTCAGGTCCGCCGAGCCGCCAACCGTTTCGGGCAGGATCGGGTTCAGCACTTCGAGGGCTTTTTCGCTCGCCGCGCGGGTCGCCATCTTGGGCGCGCTCTCGGTGATCTGCTTTTTGAAGGCTTTGACGGTCGCGCTCATCTTTTTGGGCGCTTCAAGTGCCAGCGCACGGTTGAACGTCTCGCGCTTGGCGCGGGGCATTTTGTCGAAACGCTCTTCCCAAGCGCGGCGCGCGTCGGCCCCGCGTTTGCCGATCTCTTCCCATGCGGATTTCACATCCGAGGGCACTTCGAAGGGGCCAGTCGTCCAGCCATAGGCTTTCTTCGCATCTGCCATCTGGTCGGCATCCGTCAAAGCGCCGTGGCCTTTCGAGGTGTCCTGTGCCGCGTGGCCCAGAGCGATATGGGTTTTACAGGCGATCATCGTGGGCAGATCAGAGGCTTTCGCCTCGGTCAGGGCCGCGTCGATCTCATCGGGGTTGTGGCCGTCGATTTCGATCACATGCCACTGCGCGGCTTTGAAGCGCGCGACCTGATCGGTGTTGTCCGACAGGGTCACCGGGCCGTCGATGGTGATGTTGTTGTTGTCCCACATCACGATGAGCTTGCTCAGATTGTGACGGCCCGCCAGCGTGATCGCCTCTTGGCTTACGCCTTCCATCAAGCAGCCGTCGCCCGCGATGACATAGGTGTGGTGATCCACGACCTTTGCCCCGTACTGCGCGCGCAGCATCTCTTCGGCCATGGCGAAACCGACCGAATTGGCGATGCCTTGGCCGAGCGGGCCGGTGGTGGTCTCAATCGCGTCGGCGAGGAAGTTCTCCGGGTGCCCGGCTGTGCGCGCGCCCATCTGGCGGAAGTTTTTCAGCTCTTCGATGGGGAACTGCTCGTAGCCTGTCAGGTGCAGCAGCGAATACAGCAGCATGGAGCCGTGGCCTGCAGACAGGATGAAGCGGTCACGATCAGGCCAAAGCGGGTTCGCCGCGTCAAACTTGAGGTGCTTTTCGAAAAGCACGGTTGCCACATCGGCCATGCCCATCGGCATGCCGGAGTGGCCCGAATTGGCGGCGGCGACGGCATCGAGGGTCAGCGCGCGAATGGCGGTGGCCTTGGACCAGTGATCGGGGTTTGCGCGTGCGAGGGCTGTCAGATCCACGGGGCGTTCCTTTGCGGCTGTGGCAGATTGGGCCTGTGCATACCAGCGATCGGGCAAAGTTCAAGCACAACCGGGCGCCAGAAGCGGTGCGCGGCACGGGCAGAGGTGAACTCTGCGCCTCAAGTCGCTGAAACGAAAGGGGGGGCGCAATTTGCCTGCGCTTTGGCTAGGATTGCGGAAACCGGCTGATCCGGGCGATTCGCGCGCGTGACATTGCGTGGGCTGCGCGCTATCTGCCGAATATGGCAGCCATAACGGGCCGCCGCCACGGGGCACGGCAGGCGAAAACGCCGCCGATAGAGCAGGACGAACGAGGAGACTTCATGCGGATGAGTGAACTTGAAGAATATCAACGCCGCATCACGGCCGCGATGGACCGGATGGCGAAGGGGCTGGATCAGCTCAACGCCGCCCCGGCCGAGCCGGATGAGGATATCGTGCAGGCGCTGGAAGACGAGCGGCAAGCCAACGCTCAGCTGACCGACCGGGTCAAAACCCTGAAGGAAAGCCATCAGGACGAATTGACCGCCCTGCGCGATCAGATGGAATTCAACAATGACCGGGTGACCCAGCTTGATATGGACGTGCAGCGTCTGCGCCAGGCGAATGAGCAGTTGTCGGCGGCCTGTGAACAGCTGCGCTTGGCCAATGCCGAAGGGCTGGCCGACCCCAAGTTGATCGACACCGCCGTTATTGCCGAACTGGAAAGCCTGCGCGCCACCCGCGCCATTGAGATGGCCGAGATTGACGCCGTGTTAACCGCGCTGGCACCTCTGGTCGAAGACGGCGAGCCCGAACCCGAGGCGCCCGCCGAGGATGACCGCGCCGAAGAAGAACCCAAGTCAGGAGGGGCCGACTGATGCCCGAAATACGGATCACCATTGGCGGCCGCCAGTTCGAGGTCGCCTGTCAGGAAGGTGAAGAGAGCTATCTGCACGCCGCCGCAAAAATGCTGGACGATGAAGCCCGTGTGCTGAGCGATCAAGTGGGCCGCATGCCCGAGGCGCGGATGTTGCTGATGGCCGGGCTGCTTTTGGCCGACAAAACCGCCAGCGTCGAAGACCGCATCGCCGAAGTGCGCGCCGAATTGGCCGAGCGTGAGGCCGAGTTGACCAGCCTGCGCAACACCAAGATCGAGCCGGAGCGTATCGAAGTGCCCGTCGTGCCGCAGGGTGTCAAAGACACGCTGGCCGAGATCGCCGCACGGGCCGAAGCGCTGGCCGCCGAGATCGAAGAGAAGTCTGGAAAATGAGCACTGGCATCAGGGCGGCCCTCTGCGCGCTGCTCTGGGCCGCGCCCGCGGGGGCCGAGACCACCGCCGTGACCTATCTCTGTGACCGTGGGGTATCGGTGCCGGTGGTCTATGTCCCCGATGCCGATCCCGCTGTTGCGGTGCTCTATGTCGAAGGGCGGTTGATCCATTTGCAAACCATGCCCTCCGGCTCTGGCGCGCGATATGGCTGGCCTTCAGATGGGTCGTCCTATGAATGGTGGGAACATCAGGGCCGTGCGCGCCTTGGCTGGCACGAGGGGGCCAGCGACGCGGTGACGCCGATCTATACGGACTGTGTGCCGCAAGATTGACCCCATGCGGGATTGCGGCGCGGGCGGCAATATGCTCTGGGGGGCGCGAAAAGTGCCCCTTGGGCGCTGGCTCTTGCGACGCAACAATCAGGACACTCTCCCATGACCGTGAAACCCCGCATCATCATCTCAAGCGACCATGCCGACATCGCCCTGCGCCAAGACATCGCGCGCCATGTGGCCGAGCGCGGTTTTGAGGTCGAAGACATTGGCCCGGCAACGGCAGAGAGCACGGATTACCCCAAACACGGCGAAGCCGCCGCACGACGCATCGCTGCGGGGGAATTCGACCTTGGCATCCTGATCTGCGGCACGGGGCAGGGCATCATGATGGCGGCGAATAAGGTCAAGGGCATTCGCTGCGGCGTCTGTGCCGATACCTTTTCGGCCAAGATGATCCGGGCTCATAACGACGCGAATATGCTGTCGATGGGCGCGCGGGTGATTGGGGCCGGGCTTGCGCTTGAGATCGTGGATGCCTTCCTCGATACCGAGTTTGAAGGCGGGCGTCATGGCCGCCGCGTCGATATGATCACGGCGATTGAAGACTGAGGTTAAGGAGCTGCCGGGGCGCGCCCGTTTGGGGTGCGTTCGGGGCGGTTTCGACACCGAGTTTGCAGGGCGCTATCGCTGGTGGTGCTGCGCGGGGCGCCTGCAGGTGCCGGACAAAAAAACACCCCGGAGGGCCAAGCCGCTCCGGGGTGTTTTCGTCTAACCTGTGGTCGCTTTAACCGTTGGCTTCGCGGATCTTGTCCGCAGCGTCCTTATCAAAGGTCACGCCATTCTCGGCAAAGAGCGTGTCCAACTCGCCCGAGAGCGTCATCTCGGTGATGATGTCACAGCCACCGACGAACTCGCCTTTGACGTAAAGCTGCGGGATGGTCGGCCAGTCAGAGAAATCCTTGATCCCCTGACGCAGCCCCTCATCGGCCAGCACGTTCACATCGGCAAAGTTAACGCCCATGTAGTTCAGCACCCCGGCCACGCGGCTGGAGAAACCGCACTGCGGCATTTCCTTGGTGCCTTTCATAAACAGAACCACGTCGTTTTTGGTGATTTGTTCTTTGATCTGGTTGGCGGCATCGCTCATGTCATTTGTCCTTCGTATCTGATTTCTTGAACGCAGCGTGATAGCGCCGCGCATAGGTTTCATCGTCGGCCCAGGGCTTCACATCCAACTCGGCCCCGCCGAGAAAGAAACCGCCCCGTTTCTTCGTCCAATTCGTCTGCCCGCGCTCAAGGCTCTCATTGCGCCGCGCGGTGCTGGCCACGGCATCCAGATCCAGCGCCTCCATTCCCAGCGGCACTTTGCCGGTCTCAGGGCGCGGAGGCTGGCGTTGCGCCAGCGGCACATGCCGCCCGCGTCGCGCACGGTGTTGGGCATAGGCGGTGGCGACGATCCCGCCCAGAACAACCGCTGCGGCCCAGCCCCACATCGTTAGTCCGGCGTCCGTGTGGTCAGCGCCAGCGCGTGCAAATCGCCGTTCGATCCGTCCATCTTGCCCTTAAGGGCCGCATAAACGGCGCGTTGTTGCTGGACCCGGTTCATACCGCGAAAGCTTTCGTCGACGACCATCGCCGCCATATGCACACCATCATTGCCTTCGACGGTGATCTTGGCGTCCGGAAAGGAAGCGCGGATCAGGTCTTCGATTTCGCTGGCTTGCATGGGCATGGGGTGGCTCCGGGTGTTGTGATATCTTGGCCTAGATGTAGTGCCGCACTGCGCTGCGTGCAAGGCGAAGCCGTGGCCGCATCGGGCATTGACCTTTGCCCGCGTTGCAACACACTCTGCGCCCTCACGGCGAAAGGACGACAGATGGACCGGATCCCCGAACAAGCGCTCGACTGGGCCGAGGCCGGACAGCCCGTGGCACTGGCCACGGTGGTGGAAACATGGGGCTCCGCCCCGCGGCGCGCGGGCGCGCAACTGGTCGTGGCGGGTGACGGCACGATGATGGGCTCGGTCTCTGGCGGCTGTGTTGAAGGGGCCGTGGTGGTCGAGGCGCTGGAGGCGCTGGAGGACGGGCGCACGCGGCTGTTGGAATACGGCGTCAGCGACGGCGACGCCTTCGCCGTGGGATTGGCCTGCGGCGGCACGATCAAAGTGCTGGTGGAACCGGTAGGGCCTGACGCATTACCCCTAGAGATGCTGCGGGAACTCGTTGCGAAACGCGCGGCGCGGCAGGCCGTGGCCTATGAGGTTGCCCTTGATGGCAGCCACCGCCACCTGTCGCATGAGGGACACCAAGACCGTTTCCGCCGGGACCGGTCTGGCGTTGAGGAAGACAGCGGGCGTTTCATCGCCATCCACAACCCGCCACTGCGCCTCGTGATCGTCGGCGCGGTGCATATCGCGCAGCATTTGGTGCGCATGTCGGGCGAGGCTGGGTTTGACCCCATCGTCGTTGACCCGCGCGAGGCCTTCGGCTCTCCTGCGCGCTTCCCCGACTGTCGGCTTGTGAATGACTGGCCCGATGCCGCGCTGCGCGAGATTGGCCTTGATGCCCGCTCTGCCGTTGTTTTGCTGACCCATGACCCCAAACTCGACGATCCGGCGTTGCATGTGGCGCTTGGGTCGGATGCGTTCTATATCGGCGCGCTCGGCTCGACCCGAACGCAAGCCAGCCGTCTGGCGCGGTTGGAGGAGGCGGGCGTGGCGGCAACGCAAGCGGCGCGGATCAACGGACCGGTCGGGCTTGATATCGGTGCGGCAAGCCCCGCCGAAATCGCCGTCTCGATCCTTGCTCAGATGATCCAAAGCCTGCGTCGGTCATGAGGTTCGGCCCGGTTCCTTTAAGCGATGCCCTTAACGCGACGCTGGCGCATTCCGTGGCCGTTGCAGAGGGGCGTCTGCGCAAGGGGCGGGTGTTGGAGCAGCCCGATATCGACGCGCTTTCGGCTGCAGGCATCGAAGAGGTGATCGTCGCCCGGCTCGACCCCGGCGACATTGACGAAAACGCCGGTGCTGCCAAATTGGCCCAAGCGCTCTGTGGTCCGGGTCTTCGGATGTCGAACCCCTTTACCGGGCGGGTAAACCTGCTTTCCGATGGGCCGGGTGTGGTGGTGATGGACCGCGCGGCGCTGGAGGCGGTTAATGCGGTGCATCCGATGATCACGCTGGCCACGGTACCGCCCCATCAACAGATGGGCGAGAACGGCATGGTGGCGACAATCAAGATCATATCCTACGCCGTGCCTGCCGAGGCGGTGGCGACCGCCTGCGCGGCTGCGGGAGAGGGCGCGCTGCGCCTTGCGCCACCCGTCCTGCGCGATGCGACGCTCATCATCACCGATGTCCCCGGCGGCGCCGGAGAGAAGGGCCGCGCGGCGGTAGAGGGGCGGCTGAAGGCCCTGAACGTGACGCTGAAAGATGCCACAACGGTTCCCCATCGCACCGCCCCGCTGGCCGAAGCCATTGCGGCTGCACAGACCGATCTGATCCTGATCCTCACCGCCTCAGCCACTTCTGACATCAATGACGTGGCCCCGATGGCCCTGCGCACCGCGGGGGGCGACGTGACGCGCTTTGGCATGCCGGTGGACCCCGGCAATTTGCTCTTTCTCGGCCACCTTGGGGGCCGCGCCGTGATTGGCCTGCCGGGCTGCGCCCGCTCGCCTGCGCTCAACGGCGCGGATTGGGTGCTGTCGCGGCTGGTCTGCGGCATTCCCGTCACCAGCGCGGATATCGCGGGCATGGGGGTGGGCGGATTGCTCAAGGAAATTCCGACCCGCCCGCAGCCGCGAAACCCCGGCAAAAGCGCAGGCGGCGGCTGAGAAAAAGCCCTCGGAAAATATATGTTCTCAACTAGGGCTTGTCGTGCTTAACTGCCTCTAACAAGCGTCAGACTGGGAGGAAGAACATGACACAGGTCAAGATGACCGTGAACGGCAAACCGGCGTCGGGAGAGGTCGAGGGCCGCACGCTGCTGGTGCAATTCCTGCGCGATGATCTCGAACTCACCGGCACCCATGTGGGCTGCGATACCAGCCAATGCGGAGCCTGCGTGGTCCATGTGAATGGCAATGCGGTCAAAGCCTGCACCATGTTCGCGATCGAGGCGGATGGCGCCGAGGTGGACACCATCGAAGGGCAGGCGGCTCCTGATGGCACGCTCAACACCATCCAGCAGGCGTTTCAGGATCACCACGGGCTGCAATGCGGATTTTGCACGCCGGGCATGGTGATGTCGGCGGCTGCCCTACTCAAGGACAACCCCAAGCCAAGCGAGGCCGAGGTGCGCCATTACCTTGACGGCAATATCTGCCGCTGCACCGGCTACCACAACATCGTCAAAGCGATCATGGCCGCCAGTGGTCAGGACGTCAGCGCGCTGGCAGCAGAGTAAAACGCCAGAAATTGCGTCGCGCTGTGCAGACTGGCCTTGGCGGAGGGAGGACCGCCAAGGCCGGGGAGCCGCGTGACAGATAAGGTGCGCATGCACCGCCACCAAACGGGAGGACATTATGCCAAAGGATTTTGAACCGAGCAGCGGAATTGGGGCCAGCAGCAAACGGCGGGAGGACATTCGCTTTCTCACCGGGTCGGGGCGCTATACCGATGACATCAACCTGCGCCGCCAGACCCATGTATTTTTCCTGCGCTCGGACGTGGCGCATGGGCGGTTGACGGGGGTCGATACCTCTGCCGCCGAAGACATGCCCGGCGTGCTGAAGATTTTCACCGGCGCGGATTTTGCCGAAATCGGCGGCATGCCCTGTGGCTGGCAGATCACCGACAAACACGGCCAACCGATGCAAGAGCCGAAACACCCGGTGCTGGCCCATGAAAAGGTCCGCCATGTGGGGGAACCAATCGCCGCCGTGGTGGCCGAGACTTTGGCACAGGCGCGAGACGCCGCCGAGGCGATTGTGGTCGACATCGACGAGCTGCCCGCCGTGGTCAACATGAAGGAGGGGGTCAAAGACGATGCGCCTAAGGTGCACGACGATCTGACCAGCAACCTCTGCTACGATTGGGGTTTTGTTGAGGAAAACAAAGACGCGGTTAACAAGGCCTTTGAGGAGGCCCACCATGTCACCACGCTGGAACTGGTCAACAACCGCCTTGTGGCCAACCCGATGGAGCCGCGCGTGGCCATCGGCGAGTACGACCGCTCGGCTGGCGATTATACGCTCTATACCACCAGCCAGAACCCGCATGTGATCCGCCTGCTGATGGGCGCCTTTGTGCTGGGCATCCCCGAGCATAAGCTGCGCGTTGTGGCCCCGGATGTGGGCGGCGGTTTCGGCACCAAGATTTTCCACTACCAAGAAGAAGCCTTTTGCACCTTTGCCGCCAAGGCGGTGGGGCGTCCGGTGAAATGGACCTCCAGCCGGTCGGAGGCTTTCATGTCGGATGCCCATGGCCGGGACCATGTGACCAAGATCGAACTGGCGCTGGATGCCGACAACAATTTCACCGCCCTGCGCACCGATACCTACGCCAATATGGGGGCCTATCTGTCGACCTTTGCGCCCTCGGTGCCGACGTGGCTGCATGGCACGCTAATGGCGGGGAACTACAAAACGCCGCTGATCTATGTGAACGTTAAGGCGGTCTTTACCAATACCGTGCCAGTAGATGCCTATCGCGGGGCCGGACGGCCCGAGGCGACCTATCAATTGGAGCGTCTGATCGACAAGGCCGCGCATGAGTTGAAGGTCGACCCGATCAAACTGCGCCGCCAGAACTTCGTGACGGAGTTTCCCTATGCCACGCCGGTGGCAGTGGAATATGACACGGGCGACTACAACGCCACGATGGACAAGCTAGAGGAGATTGCCGACCACGCCGGTTTCGAAGCCCGTCGCAAGGAAAGCGAAGCCAAAGGCAAGCTGCGCGGTTTCGGCGTGAACTGCTATATCGAGGCTTGCGGCATCGCGCCGTCGAACCTTGTCGGCCAACTGGGTGCACGTGCGGGCCTGTATGAAAGCGCCACGGTGCGGGTGAACGCGACCGGCGGGCTGGTTGTCATGACCGGCAGCCACAGCCACGGGCAGGGGCATGAGACCTCTTTTGCGCAAGTGGTGGCCGATATGATTGGCATTGATGAGAATATGGTCGAGATCGTCCATGGCGACACGGCGCGCACACCGATGGGCATGGGCACCTATGGCTCACGCTCGCTGGCTGTGGGCGGCAGTGCCATGGTGCGCGCGACGGAAAAGATCATCGCCAAGGCCAAAAAGATCGCCAGCCACCTGCTCGAAGCGTCGGAAGGGGATATCGAGTTGAAGGATGGGGCCTTCAGCGTCGCGGGCACAGACAAATCCGTGGCTTGGGGCGATGTTACGCTCGCGGCTTACGTGCCGCATAACTATCCGCTAGAGGAGATCGAACCGGGTCTTGAGGAAACCGCCTTTTATGACCCGTCAAACTTTACCTATCCGGCGGGGGCCTATGCCTGCGAGGTCGAGCTTGATCCCGAAACCGGCCATGTCATCGTTGAGCGGTTCACAGCTGCCGATGACTTTGGCAATGTGGTGAACCCGATGATCGTTACCGGCCAAGTGCATGGCGGCTTGGCCCAAGGGATCGGTCAGGCTTTGTTGGAGAACTGCGCCTATGACGAAGACGGCCAATTGCTCAGCGCGTCTTACATGGATTACGCCATGCCCCGCGCCAGCGATCTGCCGTTCTATGACGTGGATCATTCCTGCCAGACGCCCTGCACCCACAACCCCTTGGGCGTCAAAGGCTGCGGGGAGGCGGGGGCGATTGGCTCGCCGCCTGCCGTGGTAAACGCGGTCCTCGACGCCATGCGCTCGGGCGGCAAGGACATCGGCCATATCGACATGCCGGTGAGCCCCGCGCGGGTTTGGGAGGCGATGAATGGCTGAGCGCCTTGGCCTACTGAAAAGTGTATTGGACAAAGAGGCGACGCTTTGCGGCCTCTGGGAAGGATGAAAGATGTATGAATTCGAAGTAGAGCGCCCCAGCAGCGTGGCGGATGCGGTCAAAGCCTTGGGGCAGGAAGACGCGCAACCGCTGAGCGGGGGGCAGACGCTGATCCCCACGCTGAAGGCGCGGCTGGCGATGCCCTCGGTTCTGGTGTCGCTGGCGGGGATTGATGCGTTGAAAGGCGTGGAAATGCGCGATGGCGCGCTTTGGATTGGCGGCGGCACGACCCACGCGACCGTCATGCGCGAGGCCGCGGAGAGCTATCCCGCCTTGGCCAGCCTCGCCGCGCGGATCGGTGACCCGGCGGTGCGCAACCGCGGCACGATCGGCGGATCGCTTGCCAATAATGATCCCTCTGCCTGCTATCCCGCCGGGGCCTTGGCCAGCGGGGCGACGATTGAAACCGACCGGCGCGAAATTGCGGCGGATGACTATTTTCAGGGCATGTTCACCACCGCCTTGGAAGAAGGGGAGATCGTGACCGGCGTGCGCTTTCCCATTCCGCAGGCCGCGCATTACGAGAAGTTCATCCAACCCGCCTCACGCTTTCCGCTGGTCGCGGCCTATGTCGCCCGGTTCGGTGATGGGGTGCGCGTGGCGATCACCGGCGCGTCGAATGATGGTGTCTTCCGCTGGACGGAGGCCGAAGCCGCTTTGTCTGGCCGGTTTGAGGCTGGTGCCTTAGAGGGGCTCACCCTCGGTTCGGATGATATGATCAGTGATCTGCACGGCAGCGGCGCCTACCGCGCGCATCTTTGCGGCGTGATGACCCGCCGCGCTGTCGCAGCCATCGCCTGATAGTCGATAACACTTTGTAAACCTTTGCCGCGTCCCCGGATGGGGGCGCGGTATTTTCATGGGATAAGGTATTGATATTGGATAGCGGAACCAGCGCCCCCATTATGCGTTGGGTGACAAGCGCTGCCCGAACGGCGTTCCCGTAATAATGAGGACGTGAACATGAAAAACCTACTGAGATCTACGACTTCGCTGGGTCTGAGCCTTGCATTGGCCTTCCCGCATGGCGCTTTCGCTCAGGAGCAGAATCTGGCCGAATGCGGCCCCGTGGGCGAAGCGACAGAGTTTCCCTGCGCATTTGACGATCAAACGGTAGAGAACGCCGAAGAGTTGCGCGTCATCGCCGGGCTGAGCGCTGATGCGGAAGCTTCGGCGGAAGTGGAAGCCGAAGCGGAAGCTGAAGTTGAAACCGAGGCCGAAGCGGAACCCGGTTCTGTCTTGGACCAAGCTGCCGATGCGGTTGAGTCCACTGGCGATGCCGCCGCTGCCGCTGTAGACAGCGCGGTTGAACAGGCCGACGAAGCGGCTGATGCCGAAGAGGCGCAAGCTGAAGCTGCCGCCGAAGCTGCGTCGGAAGCCGAGGCCGAGGCGACTGCTGAAGCCGAAGTTGACGAAGAGGTAGAGGCCGAAGCGGAAGCAGAAGCAGAGGTTGAGCAAGAGGTCGAAGCCGAACCCGTCGTCGAGCAAGAGGCTGAAGTCGAAGCCGAGACCATGCAGGACGCGGAAGTTGAGGCCGAAACCACTGCAGAAGCCGAAGCAACTGCTGATACAGCGGCCGAGACCACCGAGCCCGTAGAAACCACCGAAAGCGAGTTGGAGGCCGAAACTGCGACCGAAGCAGAAGCGGTCCAGAATGACGATGCTACTGCCACTACCGCGCAGGATGCCGAAACCGAAGCCGAAATGAGCGGCGAAGCGGTGGGCGAAGAAGACAACGCTGGTCTGACCGAAGAGCAGATCCAAGCCCGTGAAGAGCGCCGCGAAGCCCGCCGTGCCGAGCGCCGCGAAGAGCGTCGCGAGGAACGCCGTGCCGAGCGTGAGGCCGCCGCAGCTGCGGCTGCCGCTGCTGCCGAAAGCGATGCGGAAGCAGAAGTAGTAACCGAAGAAGTCACCGAAGAGGACGTGCGTACCTCGGACGAAGATTTCGACACCAAAGTGACCGCCGCTGGCGAAGCCGAAGCAGCGGCCTCAAACGATGACGACAGCGGTCTGTCGGACTTCGAGAAAGCCTTGCTGCTTGGCCTTGGCGCCGTGGCCGTGGGGTCGGTGCTGAACAACGGTGAAAAGATCGTCAGCCGTTCCGGTGACCGTGTGGTTGTTCAGGACGATACTGGTGAGTTGCGTGTTCTGAAGGACGACAATGCGCTGCTGCGTCGCCCCGGCGATGAAGTGCAAACGCAGACCTTTGACGACGGCTCCACCCGTACCATCGTGACCAAGAACGATGGCAGCCGGGTCGAGACCATTCGTTCGCGCGATGGTACCGTGCTGCGCCGCACCAACTTTGACGCACAGGGCCGCGAGTACGTGCTCGTTGATGACCTTGTCGAAGAGCGCGAAGTTGTGGTGAACGACCTGCCGCAGGTTCAGGAAACCCAGCAGGCTCAGCGCGCCAGCACGCAAGACGAAGCGGCGCTGCGTCAGGCACTGCAAACGGAATTGCGCAACGACCAGGGGCGGACATTCTCCCTGCGTCAGGTGCGCGAAATCCGTGAGGTGCGCTCTCTCGCGCCGCAGTTGGAACTGGACGCTGTGCGCTTCCCCACAGGCTCTGCTGCGATCCAGCCCGAGCAGGCCCGTTCGCTTGCCAATATCGGCACCACACTGCGTGACCTGATCCAAAAGGATCCGCGCACCGTGATCCTTGTCGAAGGGCATACGGATGCGGTTGGCGATGCGAGCTACAACCTCGCCCTGTCGGACCGCCGTGCAGAGACCGTTGCACTGGCTCTAACGGAGTACTTCGATGTACCGCCTGCCAACCTGATCACGCAGGGCTACGGCGAAAGCCAGCTGCGCGTGCCGACGACGTCAGCGGAACCTGCGAACCGCCGTGCGGTCGTGAGGAATATTACCGGTCTGCTGCGTTAAGCAGACCTACCCCTAAAATGAAAACGCCCCCAGAGCGATCCGGGGGCGTTTTGCGTTATGGGCTGTAAGTTGATCAATCGGGCCCGCCGTGCGGACCCGACATAGAGCGGATCACTTGTTGGGCAGGGGCCCGATCACCATGACCATCTGGCGGCCTTCCATCTTGGGGAAGTTCTCAACCCGGCCGATGTCTTTGGTATCCGCAGCAACGCGCTCCAAAAGCTCACGACCCAGGTTCTGGTGCGCCATCTCACGGCCACGGAACCGTAGGGTGACCTTCACCTTGTCGCCATTTTCGAGAAACTTGAAGACGTTACGCATCTTCACATCGTAGTCGTTCGTATCCGTATTGGGACGGAACTTTACCTCTTTGATCTCGATGATCTTCTGTTTCTTGCGGGCTTCGCTCTCGCGCTTTTGCTGTTCATATTTGAACTTGCCGAAATCCATGATCTTGCACACGGGCGGCTTGGCATTGGGCGAAATTTCGACAAGGTCGAGCCCAGCTTCATCGGCCATTTCCATGGCACGCTGAGGCGTCACAACGCCGACGTTTTCGCCGTCCGCCCCGATCAGGCGGATTTCATTGGAGCGGATCTTGTCGTTGACGCGCGGGCCGGTGTCACGTTGGGGCGGCGCGTTATGAGGTCTGCGAGCGATGGTGATGGTCCTTTGATTGTTACCTAATTCGAGAATGCAAGGTAAACCCGCAGGGGGGCATCTTCAAGCCGCAAAATCGCGCTATGCGTGGGCTTTGCGGCGATTTACCCTTGATCTGGGGCGAATGTGGCGCAATTGACGGCTATGCGGCCCCGGGGGTAATCTCTAACGTCGCGGGGCGTAGATTAAGGGGAATGGAATGAAGAATCTGGTCTGGTTGGTCGTGGCGGCGTTGATTGCGCTGGCGGGCTATATGCTTTTCACCGGCAAAGGGCCGCAGGAAGTGGCCATCGAAGCCTCTGAGGCGATCAATGCGCCAGAGGTGGCCGAGGATGTGACCAACGCCGCCGAAGACGCGGCAGAGGCGATCACCGACACGGTCGACGCCGCCGGAGAGGCGATCAGCGACGCCGTGGATGATGCGACGGACAGCGCCAATGATGCGGCCGAGCCTGCGGCGCAGAACTAATCAAGCGATCCCGCGAGGGTGGCAAAAAACAAGGCCGCGCCCGGGGTTCCGGGCGCGGCCTTTGCTTTGGTGCAGTCCGCTTGGCAGGTTATTCGGCGGCGGGCTTCATCTGGAACCCTTCCTTGACCTGATCGGCAGGGGTAACCGGGTAGTCGCCCGAGAAGCAGGCGTCGCAATACTGCGGGCACTCGGCCTTGCGGCCTTCGGCTTCGCCCACCGCGCGGTACAGACCGTCGAGCGAGATGAACTTGAGGCTGTCGACCTGTAGGTGATCGCGCATCTCATCCTCGGACATGGTCGCCGCCAGCAGCTTTTCGCGCTGCGGGGTGTCGACGCCGTAGAAACAAGGCCAAGCCGTGGGCGGGGAGGCGATGCGGAAGTGAACCTCGGCGGCGCCAGCGTCGAGGATCATCTCTTTGATCTTGCGCGAGGTCGTGCCGCGCACCACGGAGTCGTCGACCAAGATCACCCGCTTGCCCTTGATAAGCGCACGGTTGACGTTGAGCTTGAGACGCACACCCATGTTGCGGATCTGCTCTGTCGGCTCGATGAAGGTCCGGCCCATATATTGGTTGCGGATGATGCCCATCGCGTAGGGAATGCCGGATTCAAGACTGAAACCAATCGCTGCCGGGGTGCCACTGTCGGGCACGGGGCAGACGAGATCGGCGTCAACCGGGCTTTCCTTGGCCAGTTCACGGCCAATATTCTCGCGTGTTTCATAGACCGAGCGACCGCCGAGGATGCTGTCGGGGCGGCTGAAATACACGTGCTCAAAAATGCAGAAACGCGAGGCGACGCGCCGGAAGGGGAAGTGGCTTTCGACGCCTTTCTCAGTGATCACGACCATCTCGCCCGGCTCGATCTCGCGCACGAATTCGGCGCCGATGATGTCAAGCGCGCAGGTTTCAGAGCTCAGCGCCCAGCCATCGCCGACACGGCCCAGAACCAGCGGGCGAACCCCCAGCGGATCGCGCACGCCAATCAACTTGGTGCGCGTCATTGCCACGACAGAAAAGGCCCCTTCGACCCGGCGCAGGGCATCTTCCATGCGTTCGGGGATGTTGCGCTGCAACGACCGCGCCATCAGGTGAATGATGCACTCACTGTCCGAGGAAGACTGAAAGATCGAACCGCGCTCGATCAACTCGCGGCGCAGCGCGTTGGCATTGGTGATGTTGCCGTTATGCGCAATTGCGGCACCGCCCATGGCAAACTCGCCAAAGAAAGGCTGCACATCGCGGATCGCGGTGGGGCCTTTGTTGCCGGACGTGGAATAGCGCACATGGCCGATGGACAATTCGCCGGGCAGGGTCTGCATGATATCCTGCGAGGTGAAGTTATCACGGACATAGCCAAAGCGGCGGGCCGATTGGAAACCAGCTTCGGGATCATAGCTGACGATGCCGCCTGCTTCTTGTCCGCGGTGCTGGAGGGCGTGGAGGCCAAGGGCCACGAAAGTGGCGGCATCAGCAACGCCAACCACGCCGAAAACGCCGCATTCCTCCTTCAGTTTATCCTCATCTCCGCTGTCGCGCAGGTAGGATGTGTCAAAGGGATGGGCGGGTGGCATGAGCTTGGACAACGGGGCAACTCCGAATCCGGGTGGGGTCGGTGCCTATGTAGGGGCTTCGCACCCGACTGTCACCCCGCATGTCGCCCGCGAGGAGCGACAGGCGCGATAAAGCGTGCCAAGGGGTCGAGAACTGGGCAGCGGGTGCACCTGCCAGTCTCGGATATGCCAAACGCAAAACAGGCGGCCCGTTGTTCTGGCCGCCTGTCTAAAACGATAGTGTTAAAAGTTTGTGAAGGCTTTAGGCGCTACATTTCCCGACGAGCGCCTCATAACGGTTGGTGATCCAACCAAGCGCTTCTTGCGGGTCTTTTTCTTCGATCTGGCCGGTAAAGCGCGAGAATACAGCAGCGGAGCGGCTGTTTTCGACCATTGTCGTGCGCTCACCCGTGATCACGGTGTCGTAAACGAAGAAGGCAATCGCCACCAAAAGCACGCCGCGCACGACGCCGAAAATAAAACCAAGCCCTTGATCAAGGCCGCCCAGCATCGAACGATGCACCAACGAAGAGAACAGCGGGGTGAAAAGTGAGACCACGATCAACGCGGCGGCAAAGACCAATGCGAATGCACCGATCACCGACAATTCGCAACTGTCGGCAAGGAATTCGCCAACATAGGGCAGCTCACGCACCAGCGGCTCAACCTGCGGCGCAAAGAGAAAGGCCAGTACTGCCGCTGCAATCCAGCCGACAATCGCCATCAGCTCGCGCACCAGCCCGCGGCCATAGGCCAGCAGTGCCGATAGCACGATGACCACCGCGACCACCCCGTCAATAATGGTAAAACCGTCCATGCGCGTTCTCGCCCTCGTCTAACGGGGGATCAGCCCGCCCCGAAAATTTCGCCAACAAATCCGGTCAGATCGCTCATCGTATTCAGCGCAATTCCGGTCGCACCCACGGCTTTCCCGCCGCGCGGTGCAATAGCGCTCGTAAAACCAAGTTTTTGCGCCTCTTTCAACCTGTTTTCCGTCTGGCTGGCGGGGCGCAGCGCACCGGACAGGCTGATTTCCCCGAAAACAACGGTTTCGGCGGGCAGGGCCGCGTCTTCTCGGGCCGAAAGGATCGCGGCTGCCACGGCCAGATCGGCGGCAGGCTCTGAGATTTTCATGCCGCCGGCCACATTGAGATAGACATCCAGCCCCGCAAAAGGAATCCCGCAGCGCGCCTCCAACACCGCGAGGATCATCGCCAAGCGGCCCGAATCCCACCCCACCACGGTGCGGCGCGCTTGGGAATGGGGCGAGGGGGCAACGAGCGCCTGAAGCTCGACCAAGACAGGGCGCGTGCCTTCGATGCCCGCAAAGACCACCGACCCGGGGGAGGGTTGGCCGCGCTCCGACAAAAACAACGCCGAGGGGTTTAGGACCTCAGACAGACCGCCGCCCGTCATCTCGAACACGCCGATTTCATCCGCCGGGCCAAAACGGTTTTTGACCGCGCGCAGGATGCGGAATTGGTGGCCCCGTTCGCCTTCGAAATAAAGCACGGTGTCGACCATATGCTCCACCACCCGCGGGCCTGCGATCTGGCCTTCTTTGGTGACGTGGCCAACGAGGATCACGGCAACCCCGCGCCGTTTGGCGAAACTGGTCAACTCATGCGCCGCGGCGCGCACCTGACTGACCGAGCCCGGCGCGCTTTCAACGTTATCGGCCCACATGGTTTGAATGGAATCGATGATGGCAAGCTGTGGCCGTTCGGCTTCCAGTGTGGTGAGGATATCGCGCAGATTGGTTTCCGCGGCCAGTTTGACCGGCGCTTCGGAAAGGCCCAGCCGTTGGGCGCGCATGCGGACCTGCGCGCTGGCTTCCTCTCCACTGACGTAAATCGTCTTTAGACCCGAATTCGCAAAATGCGCGGCAGCTTGAAGCAGAAGGGTAGATTTGCCGATGCCCGGATCGCCGCCAACAAGGATCGCCGAGGCGGGCACCAAGCCGCCGCCCAGAACGCGGTCCAACTCGGCAATACCGGATTGCGCGCGCGGTGGCGGGGTTTCTTGGGTGGCAAGGTCGGTGAGTTCAATGGCAGAGCCGCGCCGTGCGCCCAAGGATTTGCTGGGCGGGCCTGCGGAGATGCCCTTGTCTTCGACGATCGAATTCCAAGCGCCACAGGCGTCACAGCGCCCGGACCATTTGGAATGTTTTGCGCCGCATTCGGTGCAAGAAAAACTTGAGGAGGTTTTAGCCATGGGCCCTTTTCGCGCAGGTGCCGGATGGCGTCAAAGGAAAAGCATCCGGCCCTTGGGTGATGATCCCGGGGGGGAACCCAATGGGCCGGATGCTGCCGCCGGTGCTATTCGGCAGCTTTGGGAGGCAGATCGATCACGATATTGTCGAGCGATGTCGGCTCCGGCTGGCGCTCGGGGGCTTCAGTCTGCACCACACGCTCAAGGCCAAGTTCCGGCATGATCTCACGCATCTCGTCACGCAAGCGCTCAAGCTGGGCCACGGCGACGCTCTCTTCGAGTTCGACCTCGTGCAGCCAATGTTTCATCTCTGTCGAGATGGCTTTGGCCTGATCCAGACGGCTGTTGAACAACTCGACCTCTTCTTGGCGCTGTTTCAAGAAGCTGCGTGCACGGGCCAGTTTCTCATCCGAGTAAACTTCGGCCAGATCGCGGGCCACGTGGCTCATCTGTGCGGCCATTTCCAGCACAGCGGGTTCCAGCGTGCTGAGGTCGGGGTGATCGCGCAGATAGGCCAGACGTTCGCGCACCGAATCAAATTCCGAACTCATCTGAAAGGTTTCCGCACGGTCGGCGGCGTGCACGGCGCCATAGGCGCGGGCCACGTCCTGCATGCCAACATTGAACTGGCGGTGCGAGGTTTCAAGCTGCATGACGCGACGGTTGGTGGGCAGGAAAAAACACAGGCCCACGGCAAGAGCGGTCAAGGTTAGCTGGGCGTACATCCCGGCGTTTTCAACAGGCTCACCGCCATATCGAAGGTCAAGGCTGATCCAATCCCAAAGGCCGATCCCGGCCATGATGCTGGCTACGGTGAGGGCAAGGGCCGCGAGGGCAAAGACCACAACGGCAAGCCTTTGAAAGGCGAATTGGATGAGGTAGGCGAATGAACGAAGCTGGGACATACTTTCTCCCCCCTGGAAGAGCTACTAAGCAAGTTTCTGCCGACCAACGCCTCTTTATCCTTCTTGGTTCCCATTCAGTGCGGAATTATGCTGAGGATTTAACGCAGTTTTGCCGACATTATGGCACAACCTCAGGTTTTTCGTAAACTTTTTGCAGTGATTGGGGGGATTTATCGCGTGAAAGGCCGAGACGGGCGGGGATAGACCTGTGGGAAAATAGCCACGCTAAACGGCGCCGCCTTGGTGCCCAGCCAATAAGAGATGGGGGAAAATCGCCGATCTATTCGGCGTAGGTCCGCGCGTATCTCGCCCCGAGCGAGGTGAGCATTTCGTAGCCGATCGTCCCGGCCCAATCCGCCAGATCATCGACACCCTGCTTTGGCCCCAGCAATTGCAAAGTCGCGGGGACTTCATCCAACGTAGAGACATCCACCGTGATCAGATCCATCGACACGCGCCCGACAATCGGCAGCGAAATGCCGTCATGTTGGAATGAGGCCGCGCCGACTGCATTTCCCATGGCGCGCTGGAGCCCGTCGGCGTAGCCCGCAGCGACGGTGGCGAGCTTCACCGTGCTCTCTGCCGTCCATGTGTTGCCATATCCCACAGTCTCTCCCGGGGTGACGTTGCGGGTTTGGATCACCGGCACATCGAGGGTGACCACAGGCCGCGCATCGGTGAAGGGCCGCCCGCCATAAAGGCCAATCCCGGGCCGCGTCACATCGAAGTGATAATCGGAGCCCAGCAGGATGCCCCCCGTGGCAGAGAGCGAGCGGGGCACGTCGATCCCTTGGGTCATCTCGTGAAAGCTGCGCAGCTGCGCGTCGTTCATCTCGTGTCCCGGTTCGTCTGAGCAGGCCAGATGCGACATGATCAGCGAGGGGTTCTGGCTGAGTGCGATGTCGCGCAGGGCCGCCCATTCCGCAGGCTCCATCCCCAGCCGGTTCATGCCGCTGTCGAGTTGGATGCCAAAGCCATGGCCGGGCAGGGTCTCAAGCTGGCGCAAAAGCTGCTCGGTCGAGTTGACCATCGGCGTCAAGGCGGCACCGGCAATTGCCTCGGCGTCGCCTGCCATGTGGCCGGAAAAGACGTTGATCACCGGGCCTTCGCCCAAAGCCTGCCGCAGTGCTACGCCTTCTTCGGCCAAGGCCACAAAGAACTGCCGCGCGCCAGCCTCGGCCAAGGCTGTCGCCACGCGGGCTGCGCCCAACCCATAACAGTCGGCTTTGACGACCGCGCCGGTCTCGGCCTCCGTCATGCGGTCAAGGGCGCGCCAGTTGTCGGCGATGGCTTGCAGGTCGATGGTCAGGGTTGCTTTGCTCATGCGCGGATGTGGGCCAGAATGCGGGGGGAGGTCAAGCGGCCAAGCGCACCTAACGTCATGCGCGACAGGGGCGAGGGGGATTTGTTACACTTTTGCCTACCGGATGCGCAGGATGGGGAGGTCAGGCGGATGTCACGGATCAGGATCATGTTTGGCCACGCGGGGGTAATGCTCATGGCGCTGGCCTGTGTGGTTGCCGTTGGCGCGATGCTCTGGGGGGCGCCGCTGTGGTGCTGGGCGCTGGTGCCGCTGGGGATCGCGGCGCAGATGCTCAATGAATACAACCTGCACCGGCATGTCTTTCACCTTGATCCGCCGAAACGGCAATGGGCCTTTGATCTGCTCTACCGCGCGCATTACGGGCACCATGATTTTCCCACCAATCACGGGCTGTTCTTTGTGCCGCTTTGGGTCGCTTTGCCGATGCTGGTGGGGAATTTTCTTTTGGTTTGGAGCTTTGCGGCGCTGCTGGGGTTTGAAGCGGCTGTTTGGATCGCCACGGCAATTGTGCCCCTTGGCGGGGTACTGACCTTTCTGGGCTATGAGTGGTTCCACATGACGGCGCATCTGACGGTCCCCAAAACGGCGGTCGAGCGACATGTCACGCGGCTGCACAACCAGCATCATTTCCGCGACTTCAACAAGTGGTTCCATGTCAGCCCCGGCGGAGAGATTATCGACCGCGCCATGGGCACGGATATCGACACCGAAGCCTTGAAACAGCAGCAGCGCATCGCCTTTATCCGCACCTTGGGCATGAAACCCGATGACCCAAGGCTGTTGGCCGCCCGCGCTAAATTCGCCGGGAAACATGGGCTTTCCGAGGTCGAAGTGGCCCGCGCCGCGCGGGGGTGAATGTGAAACTTCCGTAACGTCACGGGTAGGGCGCTTGCTTGCCTCCGCAACGCAGGTAGGCTCGGGCCTATCCAAGGGAGGACGAACCATGCATAGACATATGACCACCACGGCCCTGCTTGCCGCCAGCCTTACCGCAGGGGCGGCGCAGGCGGAGAATCGGATCGACCGACAATTGCCGAACGCGCCCGAGCTCGCGGCCTATGGCGACCACGCGGTGGGCGTGCGCACGCTTGAGATGGTCAACCCCGATCAGATCGACATACTCGCCATCGACCCGGCCGCCGATAAGCCCGATGAGATGCCGCGCTATGACCGGCCTTTGACCGTTGAGATGTATTACCCTGCCGCCGAGGGCGCGCAGGGCGAAACCGCCTTCAAAGCCTATCTGCGCGACGGCACCACCGAGGTCACGTTGCAGGGACAGGCGATGCGCGATGTCGATCCGGCCTCGGGCGAGACCTTTCCGCTGGTCCTGATCAGCCACGGCTATCCGGGCAACCGCTATCTGCTGTCGCATCTGGCCGAGAACCTCGCCTCCAAGGGCTATGTCGTGGCCTCCATCGACCACACCGACAGCACCTACCGCACGCAGGCGGCCTTTGGCTCGACGCTGGTGAACCGCTCGCTGGACCAACTCTTTGTGCTGGAGCAGATGGCGCAAAAAGCCGCGGAGGGTGGCGATTTTGCAGGGCTTTATGACGCCGAGAACACCGGGTTGATCGGCTATTCCATGGGCGGCTATGGCGCGATTATCACCGCAGGCGGCGGCGTGACCGAGGCTTCTGTAGGCTACACATGGGGTGGGCCGCATGGCACATTGGGCATTCATCAGGCCGGGTCAGACACCCACGACGCGCTGCCTGATCCGCGCATCAAGACGGCCGTGGCCTTTGGCCCTTGGGGCATGAACCGGGGCTTTTGGGATGCCGAAGGTCTGGCGGGTGTGCAGATCCCGATGCTCTTTATCGCCGGATCGCAGGATGACACATCGCTTTACGAAGACGGCATTCGCGCCATCTGGCAAAACACCTCAAACGTCGACCGTGCGCTGCTGACCTATATGAACGCAGGCCATAACGCCGGCGCGCCGATGCCCGCGCCCACGGAGTCCTATTACTTCAGCGAGGACAAAGGGTTCAACATTTCAGAACATTACACCGATGCGGTTTGGGACACGGCGCGGATGAACAATATCGCCCAGCATTTCGTGACCGCATGGATGGATAGCCATCTGAAGAATGATGCCGAGAAGGGGGGCTACCTTGATCTGGTAGAGGATTCCAACGCTGGCGTCTGGTCTGTCGAAGACGACGGGACCAAAAAGGACGACCACAGCTATTGGAAGGGTTTCGCCCAAGGCAGCGCCAAGGGGCTGATGTATGAGACCCGCGCAGCGGGAGAGTGACAAAACGAACGCCCGGGGGGAGTGTTCCCCCCTCCCGGGCGGTAGGGTTCAAGGTTTGATGTAGGTGTAGCCCATCTGTTGCAGGCGCGACAGTTCCGCCACGCCGGAGGGCACGATGTCTTCCTCCCACACATCATAGAGATCATCCTCATAGCTGATCTCGCGGCCGCGCAGGGTGTTGTTGCAGACGTGAAAGCTGACGTTCTGCCCTTTGAGCGATGATACGGTTGTCTGCATCTTGTCGTTGCCCTTGGCATCGGCCAAGAGGCTCAGCCCATTGCCATGCAGCACGACCTTCACGTCGATATTCTCGGCCCCGACGGCATTGATGTGGTTCTGAATGTTGCGCATGGCCCCCAGATGCGCTTTGGAGCCTTCGCCGCCGTTATAGTTGATGTGATAGACGACTTTCTGCTTGCCGAAACGCTCGGTCTCTTCGGCGTGGAGCGCGAAGGCAAAGCTGGTGGCGAGCATCAGACAGATCGCGCGGATGATATTGGTCATTTGGTCCTCCCAAGGTGAGTGACGGTACTGGCGCGATGCGCAGAACCGCCCATCTAGCCTAACGGCAATGGGGGGCAATCCAAATCATTTATTCAAGACTGTGAATTCGATGGGGATGGGCGCGATCGGCTGAGGGTCACCGCCCGCAAAAAGCGATGCCTTCAGCCGAGGAGGATCAAAATTCCTGTTCGTCGCCGCCACCCTGCTGCCAAGGCTGCACAAGGTTGCCAAAACGGGTAAACCGGCCCTCAAAGCTGAGGTCCACCGTGCCGATCGGCCCGTGACGCTGCTTGCCGATGACCACCTCGGCGCGGCCGTGCAGGCGCTCCATCTCTTCTTGCCAGACCGCCATTTTGTCGAGCTCATGATCGCCCGGTTTTTCGCGTTCTTTGTAGTATTCCTCGCGGTAGACGAACATCACCACATCGGCGTCCTGCTCGATCGAGCCCGATTCACGCAGGTCCGACAGCTGGGGGCGTTTATCGTCGCGGCTTTCCACCTGACGAGAAAGCTGGGACAGGGCGATCACCGGAATGTCGAGTTCCTTGGCGATGGCCTTGAGACCCATGGTGATTTCCGAAATCTCGTTCACCCGGTTTTCGGATTTGCCGGTGCCGCGCACCAGCTGCAGGTAGTCGATTATCAATACATCAAGCCCGTGCGTCCGCTTGAGGCGCCGCGCGCGGGCGGCAAGCTGGCTGATCGGCAGGGCGGGCGTGTCGTCGATGAACAGCGGGCAGGCTTCCAATGCCTTGGCGGCATCGACGAAGCGGCGGAACTCTGTCTCGGTCATGTCGCCCGAACGGATCTGTTGGCTGGGGATCTCGGCGGCTTCCGACAGGATCCGCGCGGCAAGCTGTTCGGCGCTCATCTCAAGGCTGTAGAAGCCCACCACGCCGCCGTCGACCGCGCCTTCGGTGCCGTCGGGCTTCATCCCGCGTTTGTAGGCTTTGGCCACGTTGAAGGCGATGTTGGTCGCAAGCGAGGTTTTCCCCATCGACGGACGGCCCGCAAGGATCAGAAGGTCAGAGCGGTGCAGACCGCCCAGTTTCTTGTCCATGTCGATCAGCCCGGTGGAGACGCCTGAAAGACCCCCGTCGCGCTGGTAGGCGGCATTGGCCACGTTGACCGCATCTGTCACGGCCTTGAGAAAAGACTGGAAACCGCTTTCGACCTGACCCTGTTCGGCCAGCTTGTAGAGTTCTTGCTCGGCCTCGACGATCTGCTCGCGCGGCTCGGAGGCGACATCGACCTGCGCGGCCTTAGCAGAAATGTCGCGGCCAAGTTGGATCAGGTCGCGGCGTACGGCGAGGTCATAGATCATCTGCGCGTAGTCGCGCACCGCAAAAGCGCTGATCGCAGCCCCCGCAAGACGGGCGAGATAGGCCGGGCCGCCGAGTTCTTTCAGCCCCTCATCGTCCTCCATAAAGGCTTTGAGCGTGACCGGAGAGGCGAGGTTGTTCTTGGCGATCCGCTGGGAGGCGATGTCGAAGATGCGCGCGTGGACTGGCTCGTAGAAATGCTTGGGGCCAATGACAGAGGCCACGCGGTCATATACGTCGTTGTTGGTGAGGATCGCGCCCAGCAACTGCTGCTCGGCCTCGATCGAATGCGGCATCGATTCCGGTGCCTGCACGGCCAATTGGTTCGCGTTCAGCGATGTAATTTCGTTCATGACCTCACCCATTTCTACCCAGATGGTCGTCATAGCCAGTGGGGTCGTCCGGCGCAAATTGTATCTTTTGTGGATATCTTTATCAACAAAAAGGCCCCACCACATTTTGCCTTGTGGTGGGGCTTTGGGTCAACATCTTGCGGAAAAACGCTTATCTTTTGCGGGATTCCTGCCACTCACGCGGGGCGTTCAAGAAGGCTTCGACTTCTGTCAGCGTGGCCGTATCGAAGGCGTTTTGGGCGCGGGCTTCAGCCAGTACATCCCACCAAGTACAAAGCGCGTGGAGCGTAACGCCATGGTCGCCAAGGGTCTTTTCAGTCTGCGGGAAAATGCCGTAGTGAAAGATCACTGCCGTGTGGGCGCAAGTCGCCCCGGTTTCCCGAATCGCGTCGACAAAGCTGAGCTTTGAGCCGCCATCCGTGGTCAGATCCTCAACCAGCAGCACGCGCTGGCCTTCGGTCATGTCACCTTCGATCCGCGCGTTGCGACCGTAGCCTTTGGGCTTTTTGCGGACATAGGTCATCGGCAGCGCCATACGCTCGGCGACCATCGCGGCGAAAGGGATGCCCGCCGTCTCGCCACCGGCGATGTTGTCAAAGGCCTCAAACCCCGCGTTGCGCATCACGGTGACGGTCAAGAAATCCATCAGCGTCGAACGGATGCGCGGGTGGGAGATCAGCTTGCGGCAGTCGATGTAAGTCGGGCTGGGCAGGCCGGAGGCCAGCGTGAAGGGGTCATCCGCGTTGAAATGCACCGCGCCGATCTCCAGCAACATGCGCGCGGTTAGGCGGGCCATTTCTTCGGGGCTGGGGTGGCTGGTGGGGATCATGGCAGGCGTCCTTGGCTGGGGAGAGGTCGGATCGGTATTTAAGAAAGGATGAAGATTAGGTGGTCCAGTGCAGATCGAAGCCGGGGTCGAAGACCGTGACCGGGCCGTCGGGGGTGTCGATGCTGGCTGGGTGTGTCGGTGTTTCGCGGCGCAGGGTGATCTGCGTTTCGTTTGGCGACAGGCTGTAGAAGGCGGGACCGTTGAGCGAGGTGAAGGCTTCGAGCTTGTCGAGGGCGCCGTCCTCTTCGAAAACCTGTGCGAGGATCGACATTGTGTTGGGCGCGGTGAAGCAGCCGGCGCAGCCGCAGGGCTGCAGCTTGGCGCCATCGGTATGGGGCGCGCTGTCGGTGCCGAGGAAGAAGCGCGGATCGCCAGAGGTGGCCGCTTGGCGCAGGGCGCGGCGGTGGGTCTCGCGTTTGGCCACGGGCAGGCAGTAGTAATGCGGGCGGATGCCGCCAGCGAGGATGTGGTTGCGGTTGATCACGAGGTGATGCGTGGTGATCGTGGCCGCAAGGCCGCTGTCGTTGCTGCGCACGTAGTCGGCCGCATCTGCGGTGGTGATATGTTCCATGATCACGCGCAGCGCAGGATGCGCGCGGCGAATTGGGTCGAGCACGCGGTCGATGAAGACGGCCTCGCGGTCGAAGATGTCGATCTCGCTGTCGGTGACCTCGCCGTGGGTGCAAAGCGGCAGGCCGATTTCGGCCATTCGGTCGAGTACCGGGGCGACATTGTCGAAGTTGGACACGCCGCTGGCGGAGTTGGTGGTAGCGCCCGCAGGGTAGAGTTTGACCGCGTGGATCAGTCCATCCGCATGCGCGCGGGCTACATCGTCTGGGTCTGTGTCCTCGGTCAGGTAGAGGGTCATCAGCGGGGTGAAATCCGCGCCTTCGGGCAGGGCCGCCATGATGCGGTCGCGGTAGGCGGCGGCTTGTGCGCCGGTGACCACCGGGGGCACGAGATTTGGCATGATGATGGCGCGGGCAAAGTCGCGGGCGCTATGGGGCAACACGGCGCGCAGCATGTCGCCGTCGCGCAGGTGCAGGTGCCAGTCGTCGGGACGGCGGATCGTGAAGCTTTGTGTCATGGCCGCGGGGCTAGCACAGAGCGGGGGCGCGCGCCAGATTGAAAACCTATCCGGTGGCGGTCGCCACCTCTGTCACGGCGGCTTCTCGGCGGGCGCGAATGCGTTCAAGGCGGCGGGCAAAGCGTGGGGCGCTCATCCGCGCGCTGACATTGGCGCAGACCGCTTCGAGCAGTCTCTCGCGGCCTTGGGCGTTGACCGCTTGGCTGAGGTTGCGCAGGTAGGGCAGGTAGTCGCGTCGCGCGCGGAAGAGGGCGGCGAAACGGGCCGCATCCAGCGTGCCGTCGGCGGCGGCTTGCAGCAGCGGGTCAAGCTGGTCGATCTCCAGCAGGTCGGTTTGCAGCGCATCGCCCATGAAGGGCATGCGCAGTTTGGTGACATTGGCGCGGGTAAATAGCGCGGCATGCATCGCGTCGAGTTTTTCTCGCGGGTCGTAGAGCACAAAGACCCGTTCTGCGGCGTCAAGCATATCGGGCGCATAACCATAGCGGGAAGTGAAATCGAGGATCCGCATATCGGTGAAACGGTCGTCCCAATCGGTGATGCGCGGGTTCAGCGTGGCCTGTGGTTGGATCGCTACGACTGCCGCACCGGGGGAGGCGACGGAGTAGGCGGCGGCGGCATAGGCGCAGGGGCCAGCGCCGTAGAACAACACTTGATCAAATTCATCAAAGAATCCGTCGTCGATTAACCTGTCGAAATAGGCATAGACCTCTTCGGCGCGGAACCACGTGTCGCCATCGCTGGCAAGGCAGAGATGCGACCAGTCGTGATTGCGAACCATGTCCCAGCCCAAGGGCTGCGCCTTGTCGGAAAGGGCGTGCATGCCTTGATAGGTCTCAAACGTGACCAGCAGGGTGGTCTCACGCTCAATGAAGGCAGAGAAATGGCGTTTGCCCAAGGATTGGAAATATCCATCCTCTTCGGCCACGGCCTCTATTGCGCGCAGCCAGTCGCGTTTGGGCATATCGGCCAGTGAGCTATCGATCGTGGGCGTCTCGCGCGGCATCGGGCATCCTCGGGCTTATCAGGGCGGGGCAGAACCGCCGTTTCAGCAGGGTATAGCCGGATAATAGGGCGAAAATGCGGAAAATCCGTGAGAAATTGAAGAGAATGTGACGGTTTTCCGGGGGCGGTGTGGTGGCAGTGCGCTATTGGGAGGGCTCGGCGGCTTGGGCGCGCCTTGCATAGTCCAGCATAATACGCGCCGCTTTGGCGGTGACCGGACGGCTTGGCGGGGCCATCAGCAGGCGTCCGAACAGGGCGCGAAATGGCTCTTGGGCCATTAGCGCGTCGAACCGGGTACGGCGCCAAGCGACGGCCGTTTCGTGCAGGGCAGCGAGGGTCGTGTCGGCCTTGAGGGCGGCGAGTTCGCGGGCCCGCGCCGGGGCGCTGGCGCTGATGGTTGTGTCGGTCTCGGTGTTGAAATTCCGCTCTACCCAATAGTCCAGCCCCAGCATGTCTGCGCGGTGCACCGCGCGCCCGCGGTCGGCTTTGAGCACATAGGATTCCATCGCGCCCAAGGGGTAGTGATTGATCTGGGCCAGCCCATAGTTCTGCCGACCGTAGGTTGAAAAAATGCGCCGCGTCTTGAAGAGATCGGGCAGGGCGCGGCCATGGCCGTCAAACCAGCGGGATTGGTCCAGCCGTGCGGGGTTGGGGCCACGGGGGCGGTGCACGCCCGGTTGCGCATAGGTGCCATCGTTGCGGTAGAGGGTTTTGAACATGGCAGCCCGCCATGGCCAGTGCATCACCGCAGGGGCGCAGCGGGTAAAGCCTTCGGTCACCGGGCGGTCTTCGTAGCGGACCTGATCTCCGCTGCCGAAAACCCGCCATGTAAGAGTGATCGCCGTGGCCTCGGGCAGGGCGGCGTGCAGCGCGGAGAGGCTGTGATCGCCGACATGGATGTTTACAAATTCATCGACATCAAGGGGCAGGATCCAATCGGCCTGCTGCACGATCTCTAGTTCGGCAGCGGCCTTCAGCGCGGTGAACTGAATGCCGCCTTTCTCATAGGGGCCGTCGTTGCGGATGTGGGTGACACCGCCGAGCGCTTGCAGCCGGTCAAGCATGTCATCGGTGCCGTCGTCGCAATCGTTGGAAAAAACCAGCACATGATCGAAGCCGATGGCGCGGTGATGGGCAAGCCACTCCAGCAAGAATGCGCCTTCGTTGCGCACACAAAGGATCGCGAGGTGGGAGACCTTACCATTCACGGCGGAAGGCCACGACTTTGTTATGCGAGCCCCGGTGGTAATAGGCCATGCCCGCCTGCATGAAGGCGCTGAACACCTTGTTGACCCCCTCGGGGCCGATCCATTGTGGGTGCAACTCGATGATGGCGGCGCGCAGAGTGTCGAGCGGCAGCGACGGGATCAGGTCGACCTCAGCGCCTTCAATGTCGCAGATCAGAACGCTGGGGGCGATGTCGGCGAAAACCTCAGCCGCGCTCAGCACGTCGATTTGATGGGTCTCGGGCGGGGCTTCGCCTTCGAAACGGGTCATGGAGGAGGACAGGATCTGGTCGCGTACGTGGAAATCGACCTTGCCGGGCGCGGGGCCTAGGATGGCATTGGTGACATGGGCATTGCTCAACCCATTGGCCGCGTGGACCCGGCGGATGTAGGGGATGAGGTTGGGGTTCGCTTCAAAGGAATGAACTGAGGCGACTTTGCGTTTGCTGGCCACCAGTGTCGACATATAGCCGACCCCGCCGCCCAGTTCGATCACTCGGTCGCCCTCGCGGCATACGCGCAGGGCGGCTTCGCTCTCTTTCGCCTCATAAGCATTTTGGCGCAGCAGTTTGCGGACCCGCCCGCGCAGGATCGTGGGCTCATCGGGGAACTTCATGCCGCGGGAAAGGATATAATTTGGGTCAGGCGGGGTGTCGGTCACGGGTCAGCTTTCCATGTCGAGGGCGAGGGCATAGGCGACCCGCTCAGTCGCGCTTAACTTGGTGTTAAGCGCTTGGCGGTAGAGATCGCGGAACTCTGGTATCTGGTGCAGTTCTTCTGCCTTGGCGCGATGCCAAGCAAGGCCCGCTTGGTGATGTGTGCGCAGTTGTTCGTCTGCCAGCAGGCGGTCCATCTCGGCGCGGAGACGCGGTAAGTTGCGTTGGATTGAGAGATCGCGGTGATCGTTCCAATCCATGCGGATCCAGTAGTTGATGCCGATGGAACGGTCGACATGCAGCGCGCGCCCGCGCTGGCGTTTGACAAGAAAGGAGTCGGCTGAGCGCAGAGCGTAATGGTTCAGTTGCAGCAGGTCGTATCCGATGTTGCTTTTGGTAGAGCGCCAACCGTTGCGCAGCGCGTCGCGCGTCATGTCGCGGCCCGAGCCGTTGACCCATTTGACCCGTTCCGCCTGCGCGTCGTCCAACTTGTTGGGCCGGTGGCAGGAGAGTTTTTCATAGGCGCCGATGTTGCGGAACATCGTCTTGAACCCCCATGCGGTATGGGGTTTCGGACAAAAACTGGGAGCGCAGTGGTCGAACTGGCCGATCACCGGCGCATCGGACATGGCCGTCACCCCGTTATGGCCAAAGAGCCGCCAAGTCATCGCGATATTGGTAGCCTCGGGCGCGGCGGCGAAAAAATCGTTGAGCGTGCCGTTGCCGGTGCGGATATTGACGAATTCGTCAACATCGATATGGGCGATCCATTCGGCGTCCCGGATCAGCGGCTCTTTCAGCGCTTGGTTCAATGCATGCTGCTGGGGCGAATTGCCCTTCCAATCGCTGTTGTTGCGGTGGTGCAGGATGCCCATGTCTTGCAACCGTCCGAGCACGGCATCGGTGCCATCGGTGCAATCATTGGTGTAGATCAGGAAGTTATCAAAGCCCACTGCGCGGTGATAGGCGACCCATTCGAGGATATAGGGGGCCTCGTTCTTCATGCAGCCGACGATGACATTGCCGCTGTTGCCGGGCGGTAATTGGCGCGGCGGGACGGTGGTATAGGCGGGCGCGGGCTGGTCTTCGCCCTCGGGCGCCGTGTCGTTATGCGGGCGAAAGGGGCTGCTGAGGATCATCTCGTGGTTGACCTTTACCCGGTTCAAAAGCTGGGCATTGGCCGCGCGGGCGTCTTCTGAGGCGGCGGGGTCCGATAGCATCGCCTCGAATTTCGCGGCCGACTGGCGCGCCATCTCAGCCTCAGCGCGTTTCTGCGCCAGAGGGGTCGCGGTTGTTCGGATGCGGTGGGCAAAAGCGGCGAGGTACTGTGTGGCGCGAAAGCCGCGTTCGGGGTCTGCTTCGGTCCAAAGGGGTTCTGGCCTGTCGGGGGTGAGCGCCGCAGCCAGCGCGGGATATCGGGTGATGAGGGCTGCGTTGTCGCGGGCGAAATGGTCGGAGATTGGGGCGAGACTGCCGGGCGCGATCGCTGCCCCGTCGATCTGCAGCGCCTGCAACATCTGGGTCCATGTGCTGCGCGGGCAAGAGAGGTCATGCACTTGCAGATAGCGGATCAGCACATCGTTAAACGCGCGCATTCGGGCCAGCCAAGGCGCGGGCAGAGGGGCAAGCGCGCGGCCTGGATCGACCGAACCGAGGGGCGTGATCAGGTCAAGGCTATCGGAAACTTCCCGCGCCCCGTCTTTGGATAGGAGATGCGGCAGGTCGAGCGGGCGGAATTCGACCTTCTCGGCCCCAAAGGCATCTGCCCAATGACTGTGAAGTGTTTGATAATCCAACCAGAAGGGCGGGTTTTGCACATCCGAGAATAGGCCAAAGTCGGGGGCATCCTCAGCAGGTTCGAGCGCGCCTTGCCACCAGTTGCCACGCTCCGCCAAGGCTAGTTCCTGCGTCAGCGGATGGCGCCGGCCTTCGGTCACGGCAAAGGAATAATGCGCGGTGAGAAGGCGAGCCTGTTCCTCAAGATGGGCGATAATGCGAATATCGTCGAAATAGGGGCTGAGCAGATCACGCAGACGGGTAAGCTCTTCAGGCCGCGACAGCAGATTACCGAGTTGCGCCGCGCTGAGCACCACATGATCGGCGCGGGTCTCGGCCAAGTCACGAGGGATCAGCGCGTGGAATTCATCGCGCAGCGTGGCGCCGATCAGAGCACTGTCGAGCCCGCGTCGATAGCGCAGCAGTCCAACCGCATCAGGCGCGGCGCAGGCGGCATAGAGGCGGACGTGGTTCCAATCGGGGGCCAAAACCCCTTGTTTCAACAGCGCGCCCTTTTGCTGCTGCAAGATATTGCGCAGTCGCGCGGCGGCTTTTTCAGTCGGGCCGATGAACAGGGTGAGGCGCATCACTCGGCCTCTTCTCTGCCGGTGTTGCTTTGGCCCCACCATGGCAGGTCGATGCCGAGGTAGGCGGCGATCTTGTCGCGGGCGCCGGGGTCTTCGATGTCGAATTCCAGAAAATTGGCGCAGCCAGCAAAGACCCGGCGGCAAAAGGTGAAATGCCCCTCGACCCATTTGGCGAGCTCGGCCTCGCTGCGGCCAAAGCCGCGGGGCAGGCCCGGCACATCGGCCTGTGGCAGGCGGCGGCGGCCCAGATTGTTCCAGCGCATCATGCTGTTCGCCGTCTTTGCCGGATCGCGGTGCGACAGCAGGAACTTGATGTCGGGGTGGTGCTGCTGAATGGCGCTCAGCAGCCCCCAGTCGGTCTGCGGCCAAAGGCTGCGGTCATGGCGCACGGCGCTCATCTCGTTGATCACGTCGAATTCTTGCAGCCGCGCCAGCGGGTCGCCGCTGGCAAAATAATCGGCATAGATGATCCGACCCACATGCTCTCCGGTAATGTCAGGCAGGGCGCTTTGCCCTTTGCGGATGCGCCAATCAGCGACCTTGAGCCCCGCGTGGCGCAGCGCATCGGTGAGCGTGGTGGTGCCGGTCTTGGGCAGGCCAAGGTTGATGATCCGTGGGCCGGTCATTTCAGTCCAATCTCGGCGCGGACCTGCGCTTCGGCGGCGGAGTAGGGGCTGGCCTCGCGCAGTTGTGCCTGCATCGCGCGGTAGGCCGGATCGGCCAGCAGGGCATCGCGGCGGGCGCGGTGCGCGCCCACGGCATTGGCATGAAGTTCAGCGATGCCGGGCAGCGCTTTGAGGCGGTCCATCTCGGCGCGCAGGGCGGGCAGGTAACGCTGGATCGTGCGATCCTCCCAAGCTGCATCATTGCGGTCGCGCCAATAGGTGTCATCAAAAGCGCGGTGTTCGCGGTTCACGTCACCCCGATCATTCTTGACCAGAAAGCTGTCGAGCGAGCGCAGCGCGTAATGGTTCAGGGTCGCAAAACGCCGCGCGCCGCGGGCGGGAAAGGCGCGGATGCGGCGCTTGTTGGCAGCGCTGCGGAAGGGCGCGGGCACCTGTCGGCCTGCGCCATCGGTCCAATGCGGTTGGTGTTTTTCGTCATCATGAAAAGGCCGGTGTGCGCCGTAGTAGCCTAGCGGGAAATCTTGCCGGACCAATGATTTAACCTCAATCGCCGTATCGGCGCACCAGATGTCGGGGTTATGGCTGCGGGTAAATTGCGCGATGATCGGTTCATCGACGAACTCCTCGATCCCGCCATTGGCGAAGAACTGGAAATGCAGCGAGATTGCCTGCGGATCGCCGCAGGCTGCGATCAGCGCGGGCAAGCGGTGGTCGCCTACATGGATGTTTAGAAACTCGTCCACATCCGCGACCCAGACCCAATCGGCCTGCGTGACGACGGGTTGGCGCCGGGCATCCTTCAGCGCCTGCATCTGGTAGTTTCGATTGGTCGCCGGGTTCGGCAGATGGGTGACAATGCCCTGCGCGCCAAGGGAGTCGAGCAGGCGGTCAGTCCCATCGGTGCAATCATTTGAATAGAATAGGAAATCCGTGACCCCGATCACCCGATTGAAGGCAATCCATTCCAGCAGAAACGGGCCTTCGTTCTTGACGCAGGTGACAGCGGTGATGCGCATGTCAGACCCCGCCGCGCCGGATCGCGATGAAAATGCTCTGTCCCATATCCGCCCCTGTGGCCCCGTTGTTCTCGGTGACCGTCGATTATTGCTTGAGACTATGCCAGCGCGGGGAAATCACGTCAATCTGCCCGCGCTCTCTCAGACCCCTTGACGGGGCGGGGCGGGAATGCACCACTGGGGCCATGAAAAACATTGATACGATCGACGCGGTCCAAGAGATGCTGAGCGCTGAGGGCTATGTTTGCGACCGCGCGCTTGGGGTTGTGGTTTTCCTCAGCCTTACGCTGGGGCGGCCTTTGTTTCTGGAAGGCGAGGCGGGTGTCGGCAAGACCGAGATAGCCAAGGCGCTGGCCGCCGGGTTGGGGCGGCGGTTGATCCGGTTGCAATGCTACGAAGGGCTTGATGCGTCGAGCGCGGTTTATGAGTGGAATTTCCCCGCCCAGATGGTGGCGATCCGCACGGCGGAGGCGGGCGGTGGCGCGGATCGGCGCGCGCTGACCCAAGAGTTGTTCAGCGACGACTACCTGATCGAACGCCCCCTTCTGCAGGCGCTGCGCCCGGATGAGAATGGCGCACCGGTGCTGCTGATCGACGAGTTGGACCGTACCGACGCCCCGTTCGAGGCCTTTCTGCTGGAAGCCCTGAGCGATTTTCAGGTGACGATCCCCGAGCTTGGCACGATCCGTGCGCCGGAGCCGCCGATTGTGATCCTCACCTCAAACCGCACGCGGGAGGTGCATGACGCGCTGAAGCGGCGGTGCCTTTACCATTGGGTCGATTACCCGGATGTGGCGCGTGAGATGGCGATCCTTTCGGCCCGCGCGCCCGAGGCGGCAGAGGCGCTCAGCCGCGAGGTTGTGGCTTTTGTTCAGCAATTGCGGACGGAGGATCTGTTCAAAAAACCCGGTGTGGCAGAGACCATCGATTGGGCGAAATGTTTGCTGGCCTTGGATGTAACGACCCTAAGCCCCGAGGTCATCGCCGATACGTTGGGGGCGGTGCTGAAATACCAAGACGACATCGCCAAGCTGCAAGGGTCCGAGGCCGCGCGCATTCTCGAACAGGCCCGCGCGTCGCTGGTGCCCGCCTAAGCAGGATGGCTGAGCAGACCCCCCTCGACCTGCCGGACGACCCGAAGCTGGCGGGGAATATCACTCATTTCGCCCGCGCCCTGCGGCGGGCGGGGCTGTCCATCGGGCCGGGGCGCGTGGTGGAGGCGGTGGAGGCTGTCGTCGCCGTGGGGTTCACCAGCCGCCGTGATTTCTATTGGACGCTGCACGCTTGTTTCGTGAACCGCCCTGAACAGGCGCGGGTTTTTGCGCAGATATTCCGGCTTTATTGGCGCGATCCGCGCTATCTGGAACATATGATGGCCGCGATGCTGCCCGCCATCCGCAGTGTGCAAGAGGACCGCCCCGCAACCCCGGCAGAGAAACGCGCGGCAGAAGCCCTGCTGGACGGGGCCGAAGCGCCGGAACGAGAAGAGCAGCCCGAGCCGGAAGAGACCCTCATTGAAGTCGATGCGAGCCTCACGATGTCGGCGCGCGAGCGGCTCCGGACGCTGGATTTCGAACAGATGAGCCTTTCCGAGATGGCTCAGGCGAAGCAGATGTTGGCCAAGCTGGAACTCCCGGTGCCGCCGATGCCGAGCCGCCGGAATGTGGCAGCGGCACAGGGGCGGATTGATGTGGCACGCACGATGAAAGCGGCGCTGCGGCGCGGGGGAGAGATGGAACGGCTCTACCGGATGACTCCGCGCGCGCGCTATCCCAACCTTGTGGTGCTCTGTGATATCTCAGGCTCAATGAGCCAATACAGTCGGGTGATCCTGCATTTCCTGCACGCGGTGGCCAACAGCAAGGGCGCGGGCTGGGCACAGGTGCACGGGTTCACCTTTGGCACGCGGCTGACCAATATCACCCGGCATCTTGCGACCCGCGATGTGGATGCGGCGCTGGCAGCGGCGGGCGCGCAGGCGCAGGACTGGGAGGGGGGGACGCGCATTGGGGCCGCGCTGGCAGCGTTCAACCGCGATTGGTCGCGGCGGGTCATGGGACAGGGCGCGGTGGTCTTGCTGATCACCGACGGGTTGGACCGGGACGATCCGGCGGAACTGGCGCGGCAGATGCAGCGGCTGCAATTGACCGCGCGGCGGGTGATCTGGCTAAATCCGCTTTTGAGGTGGGACGGGTTTGCGCCCAAAGCGGCGGGCATTCGCGCGATGTTGCCCCATGTCGATAGTTTTCGCGCAGGGCATTCGATTGCGTCGCTGGAGGCCCTGGCCGAGGCGATCTCGCGCCCCGATGATCTGGGCGAAAAGGCGCGCATGTTGGCGGGGTTGAACGCGGATGGCTAGGCGCGAGGCCGAGGGAGCCGGCTGCGGGTCTCTCCAAAACCAGAAGGTTTCGGAACCACCCTTGATTGATCCCGGCCTGTCACCCGCCTGTCGTCGCGCCAAGCGAAATAGCCGCATCCCCTGAAGGGGCCCCTCGGCGATTTAGCTTGCCCCGCCGCCCTGCGCGCGACCGTTTGGTCTCAAGCAAGGGCGGCTCCGAAACCAGAGGTTCAGGCGAAGGCTTGCGCAAAGGTGCTGCGGTAAGTGGCGCGCAGATCTGCCAGCAGTGCAGAGGCCGCGCCGAAGCTGATCTTCTCGCCGCCGAATGCGCCGACTTGGGCCACGGGCACGCCGGCCTCTTTGCCTGCGGCGATCAGGGCCTCAGCGGCCTCGGCGGTACAGGCCACAAGGTAGCGGGCCTGATCTTCGCCAAAGAGGGTTGCGGTGTCATCGCTCTCGATCTCGATGCCGATGCCAGCGGTTTCGGCCAGCTCGAAGGCGGCGAGGGCGAGGCCGCCATCGCCAAGGTCGGTACAGGCGGAGATTTGGCCTGACTGGGCGCGGATGAATTCCCCGTGGCGGCGTTCGGCCACGAGGTCGACATGGGGCGCATCGCCCTCGGCCCGGCCGAAGGCTTCGGCGAGCAGGGCGGATTGGCCGAGGTGGCTGCCCGCGCTGCCGATCAAGAGGGCCACATGCCCCTCGCACAGCTGGTTGCAGATGATCTGCTCGACATTGTCGATCAGGCCGACCGCGCCGATGGTGGGCGTGGGCAGGATGCCTTTGCCGTCAGTCTCGTTATAAAGCGATACGTTGCCCGACACGATCGGCATGTCGAGCGCGCCCACGGCTTCGCCGATGCCTTTGATCGCGCCGACGAACTGGCCCATGATTTCGGGCTTTTCGGGATTGCCGAAGTTGAGGTTGTCTGTTGTTGCCAATGGTTTGGCGCCCACAGCGCAGAGGTTGCGATAGGCTTCGGCCACGGCCTGTTTGCCGCCCTCGGTGGGGTTGGCTTTGACGTAGCGCGGGGTCACGTCGGAAGTGAAGGCCAGCGCCTTGTCGGTGCCATGGACCCGCACGATGCCAGCGCCGAGGCCGGGCAGGCGGACGGTGTCGCCCATGACCATCGTGTCGTATTGCTCATAGACCCACGCTTTGGAGGCGTGGTTCACGGAGCCGATTAGGGCGCGGAGGCCTTCGATCGGGTCGATGCTGGGCGCGTCGGACAAAGCGGCGGCGGCAGGGGTTTCGACCCAAGGACGGTCATATTCCGGCGCGGTGGAGGCGAGTTTCGACAGCGGCAGGTCGGCTTTGACCTCGCCATTGAGGCAGATGAGGAAGCGGTCCTCGGGGAGGGTTTCGCCCACGATGGCGAAGTCGAGGTCCCATTTGTCGAAAACCGCTTTGGCTTCGGCTTCAAGCTCGGGGCGCAGGACCATGAGCATACGCTCTTGGCTTTCGCTGAGCATCATTTCATAGGCCGTCATATGCGGTTCCCGCGTCGGGACCTTTTCAAGGTCGAGGCGCACGCCGAGGCCGCCTTTGTCGCCCATTTCCACGGCGGAGCAGGTCAGGCCCGCAGCGCCCATGTCTTGGATTGAGATCACGGCGCCGGTTGCCATCAGCTCAAGCGTGGCTTCCATCAGGCGCTTTTCGGTGAAAGGGTCGCCGACTTGGACGGTGGGGCGTTTCTCTTCGATGGTGTCGTCGAATTCGGCGGAGGCCATGGTCGCCCCGCCGACACCGTCGCGGCCAGTTTTGGCCCCGAGGTAGACCACCGGCATGCCGACGCCGGATGCGGCGGAATAGAAGATTTTGTCGGCATCCGCGAGGCCCGCCGCGAAGGCGTTGACGAGGCAGTTGCCATCATAGGCTGTGTCGAACCGCACTTCGCCGCCGACGGTCGGCACGCCGAAACAGTTGCCATAGCCACCGACGCCTTCGACGACGCCATGTACAAGTTGGCGGGTCTTGGGGTGATCAGGGCGGCCAAAGCTGAGCGCGTTCATCGCAGCAATCGGGCGTGCGCCCATGGTGAAGACATCGCGCAGAATGCCGCCCACGCCGGTGGCCGCACCTTGGTAGGGTTCGATGTAGGAGGGGTGGTTGTGGCTCTCCATCTTGAAGACCAGCGCTTGGCCATCGCCGATATCGACCACGCCTGCGTTTTCGCCGGGGCCGCAGATCACTTGCGGGCCATCGGTGGGCAGGGTGCGCAGCCATTTCTTGGAGGACTTGTAGGAGCAATGCTCGTTCCACATGGCAGAGAAAATGCCCATCTCGGTGTAGTTTGGCTCGCGCCCGAGGATGTTGACGACCTCGGCGTATTCCTCGGGGGTGAACCCGTGGCTGGCGATAAGGTCGGGCGTGATGGCTGGATCTTGCATGGAAATTCCCCGGCTGGCGCGTTTGCGCCCTCATACAAGGGGAAATGCCGGGGGGGAAGTGGCTTTGGCCGCCTGTGGGCTGAAAGAAGGCGATGGACCAAAAAAAAAGGCCGAGCTAAAAGCTCGGCCAAGTCCAACAGGGAGGTATGAAGCGACGCGCCCTCAGGCCGTCAATCTTCATAATGGTGAAATAGGAGGCAGGGCTGTTCAAATCAAGGCTATTTAACATCGCAAGTCATCATGGCCGATATGCGCTTATTGCATGGCTTGCGGTGGGGCTGCGGTTCAGTTGTCGCCTTCGACCCGTTCGCGCCATTGTTTGCGGTAGGTTATGATCTCTTCCTGCACAAAATCCTTGAAGGCGGCGACGCGCTTGGATTGGCGAAGCTCTTCGGGATAGGCGAGGTAGACCGGCACTTCGGCGGATTCGATATCGGGCATCACCTGCACGATATGCGGAAAGTCTTGGATCAGGTAGTTGGGCAGCACGCCGAGGCCAAGGTGATGCACCACGCCTTGCAACACGCCGAAGTAATTGTTCACCGTCAAGAGCGAGCGCAGGTCATACATCATCAGTTCTTTGACCAGTTGCAGCCCGGCGCCGACTTGATCGCTGTCGGTGTTCTGACAGATCAACCGGTGATCTGCCATATCTTCCATCCGCTCCGGCGTGCCGTGTTTTTCCAGGTATTCAGGGCTTGCGTAGAGGCCCATCCGCACGGTCATCAGCCGTTTGCGCACCAGATCGGCCTGACTTGGTTCTTTCATGCGGATCGCCACGTCGGCCTCGCGCATCGGCAAGTCAAGCACGCGTTCTTCGAGCATTAAGTCGACCTTAAGGTCTGGGTATTGCTCATAAAGTTTCGGCAAGCGCGGGGCGAGCCAGAGGGTGCCGAAACCGGTGGTGGTGGTCACGCGCAATTCGCCAAAGACTTCTTCCTCACTGTCGCGAATGCGCGCGGCGGCGGCGTCAAGTCGCTTGGCCATGGCTGAGGTCGCGTCGAACAAAAGCTCACCCTGTTCGGTCAGGATCAGTCCGCGCGCGTGGCGGTGGAAGAGGTTGGTATTAAGCTGTTCCTCAAGCCCGCGAATCTGCCGACTGACGGCAGATTGCGACAGGTTAAGCTTGTCGCCTGCATGGGTCAGCGACCCGGCATCGGCCACGGCGTGAAAAATTCTGAGTTTGTCCCAATCCATGGCCCGTACTTTCCTTGCCCAGCCTTTCTCCTACCTTAATAGCCGGGAGAAAACAGCACAAACCGTCCCCTGCAGGGCTGCCGTTGCGGAATAACTGCTATACAGGTCAGCAGCTGTGACCTATATAGGAGGCAATCATGCAAGACTGACGTGCTAGGGAGGGCCCGCCATGACAACGCAAAAGATTTCACTGAACGATCGTTTCGACCTTGAGAAAAGCCCGGTGCTGCTGAACGGCACGCAGGCGCTGGTTCGGCTGATGATGATGCAATCCGCCCGCGACCGCGCGGCGGGGCTGAACACCGCAGGCTATGTGACCGGCTACCGGGGCAGTCCGCTGGGCGGGGTAGACCTGCAAATGCAGCGTTCAGAGAAGAAACTCGCCGAGCATAACGTGCGCTTTGAGCCGGGGCTGAACGAAGACCTCGCGGCGACGATGCTATGGGGCAGCCAGCAGGCGGAACTGCGCGGCGAGGGGAAATATGATGGCGTCTATGGCCTATGGTACGGCAAAGGCCCGGGGGTGGACCGCACCGGCGATGTGATGCGCCATGCGAATATGGCGGGCACTTCGCCTCATGGTGGTGTGCTGATGGCGATGGGGGACGACCATACCGGCGAATCCTCCACCGTGTTGCACCAGTCGGAATGGGCGATGGTGGATGCCTATATGCCGGTGGTCTCGCCCGCCGGTGTGCAGGAAATCCTTGATTACGGCATCTATGGCTGGGCGCTCAGCCGGTTCTCGGGCCTTTGGGTGGGCCTGAAGACGATGAAAGACACGGTTGAGGCGACGAGCGTCGTCAACGGCGACCCGAACCGAATGAAGCTGGTGATCCCTGAGTTCGACATGCCTGATGGCGGTCTGAGCATCCGTTTGGGCGATACGCCGCATCTGCAAGAAGCGCGGATGATCGACTACAAACGCTTCGCCGCCGAGGCGTTCTCTCATGCCAACAAGATGGACAAGCGCGTCTGGGGCAAGCGCGGGGCCAAGATCGGCTTTGCCGCTGCGGGCAAGAACTGGCTCGATCTGGTTCACGCGCTGAGCTTGCTGAACATTGATGAGAACGAAGCCGAGCGGCTAGGCATCACCACTTATAAGATCGGTCAGACCTTCCCGCTCGACATGCAGGGGTTCCACGAATGGGCCGACGGGCTTGATCTGGTGGTCGTGGTCGAAGAAAAGCGCAAGCTGATCGAAGTGCAGATCAAGGAAGCGCTGTTCAACGATACCCACCGCCGCGTCTATGGGTGGCACAAAGGTGGCGCGGGCATGGAGCACGGCGAAGAGTTGTTCCCGACCCGTGGCGCGCTCGACCCTATTCTGATCGCTGAAAAGATCGGCGGCATTCTGTTGGAAGAGGGCCGCGAGACCGATGGGATCCGCGCGGGGCTTGAGGCGCTGAACGAGGCACGCCGGTCGGACAATGCCGAAGATATCGCCGCGCGACTGCCATATTATTGCGCGGGCTGCCCGCATAACTCCTCGACCAAGGTGCCCGAAGGCTCGCGCGCCTATGCGGGGATCGGCTGTCACTATATGGTGCAGTGGATGGACCGCGAAACCACCGGCTTTACCCACATGGGCGGCGAGGGTGCGAACTGGATCGGCGAGGCGCCGTTCTCCAATACAGAGCATGTGTTCCAGAACCTTGGCGACGGCACCTACAACCACTCCGGGGTGTTGGCCATTCGGGCCGCCATCGCGGCGGGGACAAACATCACCTACAAGATCCTCTATAACGACGCGGTTGCGATGACCGGCGGTCAGCACAACGAAGGCGACCTTGACGCCTACCGCATCGTCGAAGAGTTGAAGGCGATGGGCGTGAAGAACCTCGCCGTGGTCTATGACCAGAAGGAAGACGTGGACCTTAGCCGCTTTAAGGGCGTCGAAATACACGAGCGCGCCGAGATGCCGAATGTGCAAAAGGCCTACCGCAAGCACAAGGGCGTGTCGGCCATCGTCTATATCCAGACCTGCGCCGCCGAGAAGCGCCGCCGCCGCAAGCGCGGGCTGTTCCCGGATCCCGACAAGCGCGTTTTCATCAACGAGGACGTTTGCGAGGGCTGCGGCGATTGCGGTGTGCAGTCGAACTGCGTGGCCGTGGTGCCGAACGAGACCGAGCTGGGCCGCAAACGCGCCATTGACCAGTCGCAGTGCAACAAAGACTTCTCTTGTCTTAACGGGTTCTGCCCCTCCTTCGTGACGCTGGAAGGCGCCAAGATCCGCAAGGATCCGACCACCGAACTGACCATCCCCGACCTGCCGCAGCCAGACCTGCCCAAGATCGACGGCACCCATAACGTCGTCATCACCGGTGTGGGCGGCACCGGGGTCGTGACCATCGGCGCGCTGCTGGCGCAGGCGGCACAGCTTGATGGCAAGGGGGCTGGCATGATGGAGATGGCGGGCCTCGCCCAGAAGGGCGGTGCGGTGCATATCCACTGCCGTTTGGCCGAGCGTCCCGAAGACATCAGCGCGATCCGCGTAGCCACCGGCGAGGCGCATGCGCTCATTGGCGGCGATCTGGTGGTCTCGGCGGGGCACAAGACGCTGGGGCTGACCCGCGCCGGGCGCACCGGGGCGGTGGTGAACTCGCACCAGATCATCACCGGTGATTTCACCCGCGATACCGAGTTTCAGATGCCCTATGACCGGCTGAGCCTCGCGCTTGAAGCGCGGTTGCAGGACGATGTCGCGATGTTTGACGCCTCGGATCTGGCCAAGGCGGCACTGGGCGACTCGATCTTTTCCAACATGATGATCTTCGGCGCCGCATGGCAGCGCGGGCTTCTGCCCCTCTCGTTCGAAAGCCTGATGCAGGCGATTGAGATGAACGGCGCGGCGGTAGAGCGCAACAAGCGCGCGTTTGAGATTGGCCGCTGGGCCGTGCTCTATCCCGAAGATGCCAAAGCGGTAAGCCAGCCTGATAACGTGGTGGAATTGCCCAAGTCGCTGACTGAGAAAATCACTTTCCGCGAAAACCACCTGACCGACTATCAGGGCAAGGGGCTGGCCAAGCGTTACACGAAGATGCTCGACGGTATTGAGGACCGTGCCGTCAAGGCGGCGGTGGCGATGGGCTATCATAAGCTCCTGAGCTACAAGGACGAATACGAGGTCGCCCGCCTGTTGATCACCAGCCGTGACAAAGCGCGTGCGCAGTTCGACGGCGATTTCAACATGACCTTCCACATGGCGCCGCCGCTCTTGTCCAAGATGGGGCCCAACGGTCGGCCACAGAAGCGGGAATTCGGCCAATGGCTCGAAGGGCCGCTGCGGGTCATGGCGAAGTTCAAGGGGCTGCGCGGCACGCCTTTCGATCCCTTTGGCTATACCGCCGAGCGCAAGATGGAGCGCGCGTTGATCAAACAGTATGAGGCCGACATGGCCGAAGTGCTGCCCAAGCTGACCGATCAGACCCGCGACGCCATCGTGGCGCTGGCCGAGCTGCCGCTGCAAATCCGTGGCTTCGGGCCGGTGAAACAGGCCAATGAAGCCAAGGCCGAGAAGCGCCGTGAGGAACTGCTGGCGGTGATCCGCGCGGGCGGCACCTCCACGGCCAAGGCAGCGGAGTAATACGGCTGTTACATTTCTGGGCTAGGGAGAGCATCAGTGCGATCCTGAGGCCCAGATGTGACCTACGCCCGTGACATAAGCTATGCCCATTCCGCCCGAACTCGGGGCGGGAGGGCGCTCATTCGATTGATGGAAAACACCACCGGGCGGGTGTCCTTGTTAAAACGGGCCGAGGGCTACGAAGACGATCTGGCCGCGGGGCTGGGGTTCTTTGATGCCATGGTGCGGCGCTGTGGTTTGACATTGGATGTGATGCGTGGGTCTTTGGCCGATATTCCAAAGCGCGGCCCTGTCATCCTGATCGCCAATCATCCCTACGGCATTCTGGACGGGCTGATGCTGGGCCATATCCTCAGCGAGACGCGCGGTGACTTTCGGATCATGGCCAATGCGGTGTTCAGCCAAGCGCCGGATCTGGCGCATCATCTTTTGCCGATCAGCTTTGCCGAAGACCGCGCCGCGCTGGCGCTGAACCTCGCCACGCGCCGGACCGCGTTGACCTATCTAGACCAAGGCGGTGCGATTGGCATCTTCCCGGGGGGCACGGTCAGCACCGCCGCGCGGCCCTTTTCGCAACCGATGGACCCCGGATGGCGCAGTTTCACCGCGCGCATGATCGCCAAGTCTGACGCCACGGTGGTGCCGATCTATTTCGACGGCCACACCAGCCGGTTGTTCCAAATCGCCAGCCACCTGCATGCCAATCTGCGTATGGGGCTGCTGATCAAAGAGTTCCGCGCTCGTGTCGATAGCTCCGTGCGTGTGGCCATCGGCGACCCGTTTCCGCGCGCTGCCCTAGACCCGGTGGCGGGGGATGCAAAAGCGATGATGGATTTCCTGCGCAAAGCCACTTATGAGTTGTCACCAAAGCCGGGCCAGTATCAGGGTCTTGGCTATGAGTTTGAGGAACGGCATAGAGCCGACAGGTGACGACAGACCATGGCAGTTGGTATTTTCGATTCGGGGCTGGGCGGGCTGACCGTCTGGAACAAGGTGCAAGAACGGCTGCCGGAGGTGGATTTTGTCTATCTCGCTGACAGCGCCCATGCGCCCTACGGCGTGCGCAATGCCGATGATATCTATGCGCTGACCTGTGCCGCCGTGCAGCGGCTGTTTGATGCGGGCTGCGATCTGGTGATTCTTGCTTGTAACACTGCCTCGGCCGCTGCGCTGCGCCGGATGCAAGAGGGCTGGATCCCGCGCGACAAACGGGTGCTGGGCGTCTTTGTGCCACTGATCGAGGCGATGACCGAACGCCAGTGGGGCGACAATTCCCCGCCGCGCGAAGTAGCGGTGAACCATGTGGCGCTTTTCGCCACACCCGCGACGGTGGCAAGCCGTGCCTTTCAGCGTGAACTGTCCTTCCGCGCCATCGGGGTGGATGTCGAAGCTCAAGCCTGCGGCGGGGTGGTCGATGCCATCGAAGAGGGCGATATGATCCTCGCCGAAGCGCTGGTGCGCAGCCACGTCGATGCGTTGAAACGCAAGATGCCCAACCCCGACGCCGCGATCTTGGGCTGCACCCATTACCCACTGATGCAGGAAGCGTTTCAGGCGGCCTTGGGCGGGCAGGTCAAAGTGTTTAGCCAAGCCGAGTTGGTGGCGGATTCATTGGCGGATTATCTTGAGCGGCACCCCAATATGATGGGCAGTGGCGAGGCGGCGTTTCTCACCACCGGCGATCCCGCCCGGGTGAGCGACCGTGCGACGCAGTTCCTGCGACGACAGATCACATTCACCGCCGCCTGAACTCCAATTATACTTCGTTCCGAACAAGGGGACAGACCATGACCCAGAACATCGCCATTCTTGGCGCCTCCGGCTATACCGGGGCAGAACTCATCCGGCTGATCGCTGGCCATTCTTCGATGAAAATCACCGCTTTGGGGGCGAACTCCAAGGCGGGGCAATCTATGGCCGAGGTGTTTCCGCATCTGCGCCATCTTGATCTTCCGGCGCTGGTCACGATCGAAGAAATCGACTTTTCCCAGATTGATCTGTGTTTCTGCGCGCTGCCGCATAAGACCAGCCAAGAGGTGATCGCGGCCCTGCCCAAAGATCTGAAGATCGTCGACCTTTCCGCCGATTTCCGCCTGCGCGACCCTGAGGATTATGCCAAATGGTACGGCAACAAACACGCGGCTGTCGATGTGCAGAAAGAGGCGGTGTATGGGCTCACCGAATTCTACCGCGCGGAAATCGCCGCCGCGCGTCTGGTGGCGGGAACGGGCTGCAACGCGGCCACGGGGCAGTTTGCCCTGCGCCCCCTGATTGCGGCGGGGGTGATTGATCTGGATGACATCATCCTCGACCTGAAATGCGCCGTCTCCGGTGCGGGGCGCTCGCTCAAGGAAAACCTGCTGCATGCGGAATTGAGCGAGGGCTATCACGCCTATGCGCTTGGCAGCACGCACCGCCATTTGGGGGAGTTTGATCAGGAATTCTCGGCCATTGCCGGGCGGCCCGTGCAGGTGCAGTTCACCCCGCATCTGGTGCCCGCAAACCGCGGCATTCTGGCGACCTGCTATGTCAAAGGCGACGCGCAGGTCATCCATGAGACGATGCAGAAAGCCTATGCAGACGAGCCCTTTATCGAGGTGCTGCCCTTCGGCGAAGCGCCCAGCACCCGGCATGTGCGCGGCTCGAACTTCTGCCATATCGGCGTGGTCGCTGACCGTCAGACCGGGCGGGCGACAGTGGTCGCGGCGCTCGATAATCTGACCAAAGGCTCCAGCGGCCAGGCGTTGCAGAACGCGAACCTGATGCTCGGCCTGCCGGAAACCGAGGGGCTGATGATGGCCCCGCTGTTCCCATGAAGAGCCTCAAGAAACAGCGCCGGATCCAGATCATCGCGGTGGCAGCGGTGGCCTTGGTGCTGTCCACCGCCTTGATCGGCTATGCCCTGCGCGACGGGATCAACTATTTTCGCGCGCCGAGCCAAGTCATCGCCGAACCGCCCGGCCCGGCAGAGGTGTTCCGCATTGGCGGGCTGGTCGAGGAAGGGTCACTGAAGCGCGGGCAGGGCGAACAGATTCGCTTTGCCGTGACCGATGGCGGGGCCTCGGTGCCGGTGGTCTTTACCGGGGTGCTGCCTGATCTGTTTGAAGAGAACCAAGGCATGGTCGGCACCGGGCGTTATATCGATGGGACTTTCGAAGCCTCTGAAATCCTTGCCAAACATGACGAGACTTACATGCCCAAGGAAGTGACGGACGCGCTGAAAGAGCAGGGCGTCTACCGCGAGCCCGAAGGCTGATCTGCGTGCAACGCACGCGGGGCTGAGGCCCCGTTAACCCATCCGGCCGAGCCTGTTTGCACGCAAGACAGGAGAGCCCGCGATGCAGACCGTTCGAGAGATCGCCAGCGCCATCGTCGCCCGGGAGGGCGGCTTTGTGAATGACCCCGATGACCCCGGCGGGGCGACCAAATTCGGGGTGACGATCCATACCATGCGCCGATTGGGGCTGGACCTGACCGGTGATGGGGCGGTCAATGTGGCCGATGTGCGCCGCCTTAGCCGCGCGCAGGCGGTGGATATCTTTGTCAGACATTACTTCAACGCCCCGCGCATCGCGGAATTGCCCGCGCCGTTGCAGCCGAGCGTTTTTGACATGTATGTTAATGCGGGCAGCAATGCGGTGAAGATCCTGCAAAGCTTGCTGCGCGAGATGGGGCAAGAGATCGCGGTTGATGGTGCCATCGGGCCGCAGACGATCCGCGCCGCCCAAGCCGCATGGCAGGCCGCCCCTGATCATCTGGTCGACGCCTACGGTATCGCGCGGCGCAACTACTACTTCCGCCTTGCGGACCGCCGCCCCGCCAGCCGCAAATACGCGCGCAGCCGGGCAGGCGGCAAGGGCGGCTGGATCCGGCGCGCCGAAGAGTTCATCGCACCGCAATATCACATGAGCGACGCAGATTTCGCACGGAGGGTGGCACAATGGGACTGATCGAACGTATCTTTACGACGGTTTTCGGCGGCGAGCGCAATGTCATCCGCGACACGGTCGAAGTGTTTCGCGAGAATGCCGAGGCCGGGGCGCAGCGTGCCCATGCGGTGCAGGGCCAAGCGATAGCGCAATATGGGGCGGAGTTCGCTCAAGCGCGGCAGGGCGGCTTTGACCGCTTCATGGATGGGATCAACCGTTTGCCCCGCCCGATGCTTGCGCTCGGCACCTTGGGGCTGTTCGTTACGGCAATGGTTAACCCTTTGTGGTTTGCCGAACGGATGCAGGGCATCGCGCTGGTGCCAGAGCCGCTTTGGTGGCTGTTGGGCGTGATCGTGTCCTTCTACTTCGGGGCGCGGCAGCAGATGAAATCGCAGGAGTTTCAGCGCGCCATCGTGGGCACCATCGCGCGGGTGCCGCAGGTGGTGGAGAATATCGAGACCCTGCGCGCGTTGCGCGCAGATAGCCCCCATGTGGCCGACACGGGTGCTGACAGCCGCTTGGCGCTCGCTGTGGTCTCACCGTCGGACAACGCGGCCCTAGACGCATGGCGCCGCAGCCGCGCCTGACTGCGACCGATTGACCGTTTCCTAGGTTTGATTTGCCATGGCTTAGGGGGCTTAGACCCCCTATAGTCCGCCCCATGATTACAGAGCTTGGACATTTCGCGCTTGTGCTCGCCTTTGGCGTGGCCCTTGTACAGATGGTGGTGCCGATGTGGGGCGCTTGGCGGGGCCGCGCGGGCTGGATGGCGGTGGCTGAACCGGCGGCGGCGGCGCAGTTCATCCTAATTGCGCTGTCCTTTGGCGCGCTGATGTGGGCCTTCATTACCTCGGATTTTAGCCTGCAACTGGTGGTGGCCAACAGCCATTCCGCCAAACCGATGCTGTATAAGATCAGCGGGACATGGGGCAACCACGAAGGCTCGATGCTGCTGTGGGTGCTGATCGTGGCGCTTTTCGGGGCCATGGCCGCGTGGTTTGGCGGCAATCTGCCGCCGCGGTTGCGCGCGCGGGTGCTCTCGGTCCAAGCCGCGATTGGCGTGGCTTTTCTGGCGTTTATCCTTTTCACCTCGAACCCTTTCTTGCGCATGGGCACGCCGCCCTTTGATGGCCAAGACCTGAACCCGCTGCTGCAAGACCCCGGTCTGGCCTTCCATCCGCCATTTCTCTATCTCGGCTATGTTGGCCTCAGCATGGCCTTCAGCTTTGCCGTGGCGGCGCTGATCGAAGGGCGCGTGGATGCGGCGTGGGGCCGGTGGGTGCGGCCTTGGACACTGGCGGCTTGGGTGTTTCTGACCATCGGCATCGCGCTTGGGTCTTGGTGGGCCTATTATGAGCTTGGCTGGGGCGGTTTCTGGTTCTGGGATCCGGTCGAAAATGCGAGCTTCATGCCCTGGCTCTTGGCGGCGGCGCTGCTGCATTCGGCGATTGTGGTGGAAAAACGCGAGAGCTTGAAAAGCTGGACCATCCTGCTGGCGATCCTTGCTTTCGGTTTCTCGCTGATCGGCACCTTTATCGTGCGTTCTGGTCTGCTGACCTCCGTCCATGCCTTTGCCAACGACCCTGAGCGCGGGGTCTTTATTCTGGCCATTCTGGGGTCTTTCACCGGCGGGGCGCTGGTGCTCTACTCGTTGCGCGCATCGGCGCTTGAGGCTAAGGGCGTCTTTGGCCTTTTGAGCCGTGAGACCGCCTTGGTGGTGAACAATCTGCTGCTGGCTGTGGCCTGTTTCGTCGTTTTCGTGGGCACCATGTGGCCGCTGGTGGCCGAGATGTTCCTTGACCGCAAACTCAGTGTCGGACCGCCATTCTTTAACGCTGCATTTACTCCTTTCATGGTAGCGCTTGGACTGATCCTGCCGATCGGCAGCGCGATGCCGTGGAAACGTGCCAAGATCATGCGCGCACTATACCCGCTGCGCTATGTCTTCCTCTTGGCGCTGGCGCTTGGGGGCTTGGCCTTTGCCATGCAGTCCGGACGCGGGCTGTTGGGGCCTGTGGGCATGTTCCTTGGGGCATGGCTGCTGATGGGCACCGCGGTGGATGTGATGCAGCGTTTGGGCCGCGGCCCGGGTAAGTTGCGCCGTCTACGGCGTCTGCCGCGCGCTGATTGGGGCAAGGCCACGGCGCATGGCGGGCTGGGCATCACCATGGCCGGGATCGCGGGGCTGATGGCTTGGGCCGTGGATGACATCCGCGTGGCCCGGATTGATGAGCCTTTTGACGTGGGCAGCTACACGCTGACCCTCCGCAACGTGAGTGAAGTCAGGGGGCCGAACTACCTCAGCACTATGGCTGAGATCACGCTGGCGCAGGAGGGCGATGTGATCTCGACCCTGCGGCCTGAAAAGCGGTTCTACCCCGTGGCGCAGATGCCGACGACCGAGGCGGCGATCGATTATAACCTCGCCCGGGACATCTATGTGGTGATCGGCGATGCGCAGGACGGCGGCGGTTGGGCTGTGCGGACCTATATCAAACCGATGACCAATTGGATTTGGATCGGTTGTGCGCTGATGGCGCTTGGCGGGGTACTGAGCCTGAGCGACCGGCGTTTCCGTGTCGCGGCGGGCGCACGCAAGCAACCTGCGGGAGTGCCTGCGGAATGAAGCGACTGCTGCTGATCCTGACTCTGCTCGCCAGCCCCCTATGGGCGGTGCAGCCTGACGAGGTGTTGGACGATCCCGCATTGGAGGCCCGCGCGCGGGAGCTAAGCCAAGGTCTGCGCTGCCTCGTTTGCCGTAACGAAAGCATCGATGAGAGCAACGCAAGCCTTGCGCGCGATCTGCGCATCTTGCTGCGCGAACGGTTAGTGGCAGGCGACAGCGATGAGGAAGCGGTGGATTTCATCGTCGACCGCTACGGTGAATATGTCCTGCTTAACCCGCAGGCCACGGGGGCCAATTGGCTGCTGTGGGGTGCGGGGCCGCTGATGCTTTTGTTGGCCGGAGGGCTCGGGGTGGTCTATCTGCGTGGCCGTGCGCGCAGCAAAACCCCGACCGAGGCCCCACTCTCGCCCGAGGAAGAAGCCCGCCTGCGCGATATTCTCGATCGCTGACGCCCCGTTGCACTGGCAGTGGCAACTTGCTTTGATATGCTGCGGCCAAGCAATCAAGGATAGCAAGATGGACTATGAAACGATCACCTATGCGCTGACCGATGATGTCGCGCTGATCACGCTGAACCGCGCCGACAAGATGAATGCGCTGACCACCCAAATGCGGGCGGAGCTGACACATGCGGTGACCGAAGGCGGGCGCGCGGCGCGGGTCGTGGTCCTGACGGGGGCGGGCCGGGCCTTTTGCTCGGGGCAGGACTTGGCCGACCGGGCAGGCGGCGTCGCCGATCTGGAGAAAACACTGCGCGAAGAATATGCCCCGCTGCTGCGCGCCATCATCAACTGCCCCGTGCCGACCATCGCCGCCGTGAACGGCCCGGCAGCGGGGGCGGGGGCGAATATCGCGTTGGCCGCCGATGTCGTCTTTGCCAGTGAGAGCGCTTATTTCATGCAGGCTTTCACCCGCATTGGCTTGATCCCTGACGCGGGCGGCACCTATGCGCTGCCGCGCCAGATGGGCATGGCCAAGGCGATGGGCGCGGCCCTTTTCGCCGATAAGATCACGGCGCGGCAGGCCGATGATTGGGGCATGATCTGGCAAGCCGTACCGGATGCCGAATTCGACGCCCATTGGCGCGCTAAGGCCGCGCAATTGGCCGCAGGTCCCACAGCGGCCTATGCAGAGGCCAAGAAAGCGATCCGCGCGTCTTGGGACAATGGGTTGGAGGATCAACTGTCGCTGGAAGCCGAGGCGCAGGGCCGCTGCGGAAAGTCACAGGATTTCGCCGAAGGGGTCACGGCCTTTACACAAAAGCGCAGCCCCAAGTTTCAGGGGCAGTAAGGCTAGCAGCTCCGCTCGACCAAAAGCACATCGCTTGCCGAAGGTGCCGGGCCATTGGCCCGCGCCACCACCGCCACCGCGACCCCATCCGCCAAAACCGTATGCACGGAATTCGACACCTGCGCGATGGTGATCCGCGGCGGGGTCTGGCCCTTGTCATAGACCACCGCAATCTGATCGCAATCATGCAGCGTGTCGGGCACCAGTGCACCCTGAGGGCCGGGGATTTCACTGGTCTTGGCGGGCGTCAGACCGGTGGCGCAGTCCCAGCGAAGCCCTTTGGTCCGTTCTGATCCGGTCATCGTGCTTTCCTTCGTCGCGGGCGGGCTGCTAGCTGCCAAATATCATCTACCTTTGGGGCGGACTCCAGCCGGACCGCGAGAGGGGAAATCCCTCAATGCAGTGCCGCGATAATGCCTTTCCCACCCCGAAAAGGCCTCTTGATGTGAGGGTATCGCCCCGGGGGGATTCCCGTCAAGCGGGACTGGGCCATTGTCACGCGGGGCGAAACAGTGCCGTAATTTGGCCGTAATTTGCGGCTCGGTGTTTCGCAACTGGCAAAACGCTTGGAAACATTCACTGTTTTTCGGACCCATTACATACGTCGCGAGAAGTGGCGTTAATTTTCGCGATTCGGAGCCGGGGTATTCGCACACCGCTTTGCATCTCCATTGTTGCCCTAGGGTCAACAACGTCCCATGCGGGTGCCGTTTGCAGGGCTGGGGCAAAATGCGAAACGCCCCGGAAATGCGGGGCGCTTGCGATGTTACTGTCGGTTGGTTCAGCGGTTCTCGATGTCGACGTAGTCGCGCTTGTCTTCACCAAGGTAAAGCTGACGCGGACGACCGATTTTAAGCTGCGGATCGCTGATCTGCTCTTTCCACTGCGAGATCCAGCCCACGGTCCGCGCGAGCGCGAAGATCGGGGTGAACATCGATGTGGGGAAGCCCATAGCTTCGAGAATGATGCCCGAGTAGAAGTCGACGTTCGGGAAAAGCTTCTTCTCCGCGAAATACGGATCTTCCAACGCAGCTTTTTCGAGTTCCTTGGCGACCTGAAGGATCGGGTTGTTCTCGACCCCCATCAGTTCCAGAACTTCGTCGGCGCTTTCCTTCATCACGGTCGCGCGCGGGTCGTGGTTTTTGTAAACGCGGTGGCCAAAACCCATCAGGCGGAACGGGTCGTTCTTGTCTTTGGCGCGGGCGATGAACTCAGGAATGCGATCGGGCGTGCCGATTTCCTTGAGCATCTCGAGGCAGGCTTGGTTTGCACCACCATGCGCCGGACCCCAGAGGCAGGCGATGCCAGCAGCGATACAAGCGAAGGGGTTGGCGCCCGAAGAAGACGCCAAGCGCACCGTGGAAGTCGAGGCGTTCTGCTCGTGGTCCGCGTGGAGGGTAAAGATCCGGTCCATCGCGCGGCTCAGGATCGGGTTTACCTCATGGTCTTCGGCCGGAACGGCAAAGCACATGCGCAGGAAGTTCGAGGCATAGTCCAGATCGTTGCGCGGATAGACGAAGGGTTGGCCGATGGTGTATTTATAGGCCATCGCCGCGATGGTCGGCATCTTGGCAATCAGACGGATCGTCGCGACTTCGCGCTGGTGCTCGTCGTTGATGTCGGTGCTGTCGTGATAGAAGGCCGACATCGCGCCGACCACGCCCACCATGATTGCCATCGGATGCGCGTCGCGACGGAACCCACGGAAGAAGTTCATCATCTGCTCGTGCAGCATGGTGTGGTTGGTCACCAAGCATTCGAAATCTTCAAGCGCCTTGGGGGAGGGCAGTTCACCGTAAAGCAACAGGTAGCAAACTTCGAGGTAATGCGATTTGCTCGCCAATTGCTCGATCGGGTAGCCACGGTGCAGCAACACGCCCTCGTCACCGTCAATAAAGGTGATCGTGCTGTCGCAAGCAGCGGTCGAGGTAAAACCCGGGTCGTAGGTAAAGACACCCGCTTGAGCGTAAAGCTTGCGGATGTCGACAACATCGGGGCCGTCGGTGGGGCTGTGAATCGGCAGCTCAAAGCTCTGATCGTCGATCGTCAGCGTTGCGGTTTTATTGTTATTGGTCATGAAATCCCTTCCCGAATGTAGGCTGCGGAGATGCTCCCCGCCGTCTGGGCCTAGCCCCAAATGGGGCTGTCCCGTTCAGTTATACCTGCCGCCCAAAGAAGTGGTGAACCAAAACTTAGGCCGCGGCGTCCGTCAGTCGGGCAAGGGTCTCATCGCGCCCCAGCACCAACATCATGTCAAAAACCGATGGGGTGACTGCCCTGCCAGCCAAAGCCGCCCGAAGCGGCCCCGCCAGCTTGCCAAATTTGGTGTCATGCGCGGCAGCAAAGCCGTTCAGTACCTCCTCCAGCGTTTCTTTGTTCCAGCTAGCATTTTGCAATTGCGGCGTCAATTCCGACAGTATGCCACGGGATACCGTATCGAGGTTCTTTGCGGCCTTCTCATCCGGGGTGATCGGGCGCTCGGCTAAGACAAAGGTCGCTTTTTCAAGCAGTTCCGGGAATGTCTTCGCGCGATCTTTGAGGCAATACATCGCCCGCTCCAAACCCTCGGCTTGGGGTGCCGTAAGGGCAGGCTGACCTGCGGCCTCCAGATAGGCTTCGATTTCGCGCCGCAGCGCGGCATCATCGGCCTGCGCGATATGCTGGCCGCAAAGATTTTCGAGCTTTTTCAGGTCGAATTGCGCGGGGCTTTTGCGGATGCCGTCAAGGTCGAACCACTCTTGGGCCTGTGTATCGGTAAAAAATTCGTCATCCCCATGGCTCCACCCCAGCCGGGCAAGGTAGTTGCGCATCCCCGCTGCCGGGTAGCCCATTACCTGATATTCCTGCGCCCCCAAGGCCCCGTGACGTTTCGACAGCTTCTTGCCGTCCGCGCCGTGGATCAGCGGGATATGCGCCCAGACCGGCACGTCCCAACCCATCGCCTCATAGATCATCATCTGACGGGCGGCATTGTTGAGGTGATCGTCGCCGCGCACCACATGGGTCACGCCCATATCGTGATCGTCCACCACCACGGCGAGCATATAAACCGGTGTACCGTCCGAGCGGAGCAGGATCATATCGTCAAGCTGATCGTTGCGGATGGTCACATCCCCCTGCACCTGATCGCGGATCACGGTGGTGCCTTCCAGCGGCGCCTTGATGCGGACCACGTAGGGCGCGTCGGGGTGGCTTGCCGGATCGGCGTCGCGCCAGGGCGAGCGGTAGAGCGTGCTGCGCCCCTCGGCCTTGGCCGCCTCGCGGAAGGCGGTGATTTCGTCTTGGGAAGCGAAACATTTATAGGCTTTGCCCGCCGCAAGCAGCTCGTTCGCCACTTCGGCATGGCGGGGGGCGTTTTCGAACTGGCTGACGATTTCGCCATCGTGATCTAGGCCCAGCCAGGACATGCCGGCGAGAATCGCTTTCGTCGCCTCTGGAGTGGACCGCGCGCGGTCGGTGTCTTCGATGCGCAGCAGGAATTTACCCCCACGGCCACGGGCATAGAGCCAGTTAAATAGGGCGGTACGCGCCCCGCCGATGTGCAAGAACCCGGTAGGAGACGGGGCGAAACGGGTCACAACAGGGGCGTTCATGGCGGTGGGCCTTTCGGTCAGAGATATTGTGCTCGGAGCGGCGTTTACCGTTTGGTAACCCTACCGGTCCTAGGATTTGACGTCTGTCTACCCAGTGCGATCCGCGGGGGCAAGCATGGGCCTTTGGAACCAGTTCAGCACCGTGATGCTGCGCCAGCGGGGGCATCTGTTCGGCTGGGTGCCGGTGTGCCTCGCTTTGGGGATCGGATGGTATTTTTCGCTGGCGGCGGAGCCTTCGGCAGCTTTGCTATGGGCCACCGCACTCGCCGCCGCCGCGTTGGCGGTTGTGGCGCGGGCATTGCCTGAGGTCACTGCACCCTTCGCGGTCGGTGTGGCCTTGGTTCTGCTGGGTTTGCTCCTCGCGGCGTTTCGGGCGCATTCGATGAGCGCCCCCGTGCTCGGCTGGCGCTACTACGGCGCTGTCGAAGGACGCGTCGTGGCGCTTGACCGCAGCCAATCGGATGCGCCGCGTATCACGCTTGATCAGGTCCGGTTGGAGCGGGTGCCGCCCGCGCGGACGCCGAGCCGAGTCCGGGTCTCGCTCCACTCGAAACTCCCCGGCGGGGTTGCGCCCAAGCCGGGCATGCTGGTGATGACCACGGCCCATCTGTCGCCGCCCGCGGGCCCGGTTGAACCCGGCGGATTTGATTTTCAGCGCCACGCTTGGTTCGCGGGGCTGGGTGCGGTCGGTTATGCCCGGGTGCCGCTATTGGGGATCGCAGAACCAGCCGAAAGGGACCCCGATCTGGCCCTGTTTCGGCTGCGCATGGCCGCATCGGCACGGGTCCGCGCGCATCTGCCCGGAGACATTGGCGGTTTTGCCGCCGCCATCACCACCGGCGACCGCAGCGCCATTTCGCAAGCCGCGCTGCAAAACCTGCGCAGCAGCAATCTGGCGCATCTATTGGCGATCTCAGGACTGCACATGGGGCTGCTTAGCGCGGTCGTCTTTGGCGCGGCGCGGTTGATCCTTGCTCTGCATCCGGTATCGGCCACAGGCTGGCCCAGCCGCAGCATCGCGGCGGCGGCTGCTCTTATCGCCGCAACCGGCTATCTCGCGCTTTCGGGCGGGAATGTCGCGACCGAGCGGGCCTATATTATGTGCGCCGTCGCCCTGTGCGCGCTGATGATCGGGCGGCGGGCGATTTCGTTGCGGGCCGTCGCCGTGGCGGGGATTATCGTGCTGACCCTGCGCCCCGAGGCGCTGATGGGGCCGGGGTTCCAGATGTCATTCGCCGCGACCACTGCGCTTGTCGCAGTCTTTGGCTGGATGCGCGACTTCGAGGGTGAGGTCATCCCCAAGCGCCTGCGCCCGGTCGCTGCTATCGTGATCTCCTCAGCCGTTGCGGGTTTCGCCACCGCGCCAATCTCCGCCGCGCATTTTAACACGGTCGCACATTACGGGCTGGTGGCAAACCTGCTTTCGGTCCCGTTGATGGGCGTCTTGGTCATTCCCGCCGCCGTGCTGGCCGCCATCCTCGCGCCCATAGGGGGCGAGGGGCTGCCGCTTTGGGCGATGGGGCTCGGCCTGAGGTGGATACTATCGGTCGCGGATCTGGTGGCGCATCTGCCCGGCGCGCGCAGTTTCGTGCCGGGGCCGGGGGGATGGGTGCTGCCGCTTCTGTCGCTTGGATTTCTATGGCTCATCCTGTGGCAAGGCCGCATGCGCTGGTTGGGCGGGCCCGCGATGCTGCTGTCCTTCGCCCTTTGGCAGGGGGCCACGCGCCCCGATGTGCTTGTCGCTGATACTGGGACGTTGGTGGGTGTAATGACCCCGGCGGGCAGGGCGCTCAGCAAAGAGAGGGGCGCTGGATTTGTTGCCCGCAATTGGTTGGAAAATGACGGCGACGGCGTTGATCAGGCCATGGCCGCTCAAAGGTGGGCCGCGCAAGAGGATAGAATTATCCACCTTTCAGGAAAACGGGCGGTCGCCGCATTTACCGGCTGTCAGCCGGAAGATATCGTGGTGGCATCTGTCGAGATAAAGGCAGCCCAGGCTTGGGGCTGCCCAATCTATGATCCCGTTCGCCTACGTGAAACCGGCGCACTGGCGCTAACCAAATCGTCCCAGGGTTGGCAAATCACCACCGCTAGGGACCGTGCCGGCCTGCGTTTGTGGAACAGCAGGCCAAAGCGTCAGTAGGTGCGGATCAACCCCACCAGTCGACCCTGAACCTTAACCTTATCCGAAGGCAGTACGCGGGTTTCATAGGCCGCGTTTGCCGCTTCCAACGCGACCGAAGACCCCTGCCTACGGAAACGTTTCAGCGTCGCCTCTTGATCCTCGACCAGCGCGACCACGATATCACCGTTGTCGGCCACAGCTGTCTCCCGGATCACCACGATGTCGCCATCATTGATGCCCGCCTCAATCATCGAGTCGCCCCGTACTTCAAGCGCATAATGCTCGCCTTGACCGGCGATCATCCCACCCGGAACCGTGACGCTGTGCGAGACTTGTGAGATCGCCTCAATCGGAACACCGGCAGCGATCCGGCCCATGACCGGCACATCAAAGGCGTGTTGCGCCGTGACCGATTGTGCTGCGGGCGGCGGCGGGGTGTCGGGGCGATCTCCGTTAATCACGCGCGGGGCAAAACCGGGCGCACCGCCGAGGCTTTCCGGGAGTTTGACCACTTCGATCGCGCGGGCACGATGGGCAAGGCGCCGAATAAATCCGCGTTCTTCTAGTGCCGTGATCAAACGGTGAATGCCAGATTTTGACCGCAGATCGAGTGCCAACTTCATCTCATCAAAACTCGGCGGGACGCCGTCGCGCTGCACGCGCTGGTGAATGAAAGAAAGCAAATCGAGTTGTTTTTTGGTCAGCATCGCACGGCCCCTGAAGCTTTTATTGCTTTTGTTCTAGTGATGTTCTTGTTTTGTGTCAACCGCTGCGGGCGTTAAATCAAAATGTACTGCTGTATATCCCCGGCATTCCTTGCTGGATCCGCGGGCGGACGAACCATCAAAGCATCCGCCTGCGCCAAGACGGACAGAAGGGATGAATCCTGACGATCATCCGGATAAAGCGCCCCATCCCGAAGCTGAGCTCGCATATAGTGCGCTCGCGGTCCATTTGGGCCAATGCCGCGCCCGAGGGGCGCATTGCGCAGGGGGGCTTGTACGTCTTGCAACCCCAACATCCGCCGCAGCATCGGCAACACGAAGACCGCCCCGCAAACCATTGCTGAGACTGGGTTTCCCGGCAGACCGATCATTGCTGAAGCTCCGATCTTGCCTGCCATCAGGGGCTTGCCCGGGCGCATGGCGACCTTGTAAAAAGCCTGCTGCATGCCGAGCTCTGCCGCGACCGGCGCAATTAGGTCGTGATCGCCCACCGAAGCGCCGCCGATCGTGACAATAAGGTCCGCGCCGCGGGCCAAGGCGAAGGCTTGTTTGAGCGAGGCCGCCGTGTCGCGCGCGATGGGCAGCATACGCACCTCGGCGCCTGCACCCTCGAACATCGCGGCAAGGCCGTAGCTGTTGGAGGCGATGATTTGGTCAAGGCCGGGGCTCTCGCCCGGTTGCACCAATTCATCGCCTGTGGCGAGGATCGCGATGGCGGGTTTGCGGGTGACGGGCACTCTCGCCACGTTCATCGCGGCGAGCAACGCCACGTCTGCAGGGCGCAGAATGCGCGGAGCAGTGAGCTCTTCGCCTTGGGTGAAATCACCCCCCGCAGGGCGGATATTGTCTTTGTCATCAATGCGGTGGCCAAGGGTGATAAGGTTGCCGCGCCGGGTGACATCCTCTTGGATCAACACGAAATCGGCCCCATCGGGGATGGGTGCGCCAGTGAATATGCGGATGGCTTGCCCGGCGCGGAGCGTCCCTGTGTAACCATGGCCCGCCGCGGCCTCGCCAACCACCTTAAACATCGCGTCCGGCTCAACCTCAGCCCGGCGCAGTGCGTAGCCGTCCATAGAGGAGGCGGCAAAGGGCGGTTGGCTGCGCTGCGCCACCACGGGTTGTGACAAGACGCGGCCATTGGCAGCCCGCAGAGCGATTTCTTCAGTTTCTAGCGGGGTGACGAGGTCTAAAACAGCCTCCATTGCCGCTTCAACGCTGATCATGTCGCCTCATAACGGCCTGATTTGCCACCGTCTTTCAATGTGACCCGCGTGCCACCAATTTCCATCGCCTTATCTACCGCTTTCGCCATGTCATAGACTGTGAGCGCGGTAACGGAGGCGGCGGTGAGGGCTTCCATCTCAACGCCCGTTTGACCGGTTGTCTTGACGGTGGCCGAGATCCGAATGCCCGGTAGGGTGGCGTCGGGCGTTAGATCAACACTGACTTTTGTAATCGGCAATGGGTGGCAAAGCGGGATTAGATCCGCCGTACGCTTGGCCGCCATGATCCCCGCAAGCCGTGCGACGCCCAGAACGTCACCCTTCTTCGCGCGTCCTTCGGTAATGATGTCAAACGTTTCTGAAGCCATCTTGATGTAGCTCTCGGCCTTGGCCACGCGGGAGGTCACGGCCTTGTCAGAGACATCAACCATATGCGCGTCGCCTTCAGCATCAAAGTGGGTCAGCGCCATCACATACCTCCGGGGACGAGTGGACTCGCCAACAGATCGCGGGTGGCCTGTTCGACATCTTCCTGCCGCATAAGGCTTTCGCCAATCAAGAAACAGCGCGCGCCGTAAATCGCCATATCAGCGAGGTCGGCGGGGGTGTAGAGGCCAGATTCGCAGACCAGCATCCGATCGGGCGGCACCGCTTCCGAAAGTTGACGTGTCACGCCAAGAGAGGTCTCGAAGGTATTGAGATTGCGGTTATTAATCCCAATCATCCGGCTCGTAAGCTTTTCGGCACGGGCCAGTTCTGCGGCGTCATGCACTTCGATCAGCGCATCCATGCCCCAGTCCTGCGCGGCTTGCTCCAACTCGGCGGCCTGCGCATCAGAAACAGAGGCCATGATGATCAGAATGCAATCCGCACCAAGGCTTCGCGCTTCGGCGACTTGATAGGGGTCGTAAAGGAAATCCTTGCGCAGCACCGGAAGATCGCAGGCCGCGCGGGCATCGACCAAAAACTCTTTTGCACCTTGGAAACTCGGCGTGTCGGTCAAAACCGATAGGCAGGTCGCGCCGCCTGCGGCATAGGCACGGGCAAGGGCGGCGGGTTCGAAATCTTCTCGGATCAACCCTTTCGACGGGCTGGCTTTCTTGATCTCGGCAATCAGGCCATAGCCCTCGCGGGAAGCTTCGTGCAGGCGCTGCGCAAAGGGGCGCACGGGCGGTGCTGCACGGGCGGCGGCCTCCATGTCAGCCTGCGACTTTTCGGCCTTGGCAGCGGCGATTTCTTCCAGCTTATAGGCTTTGATTTTTTCCAGAATAGTGGCGGTCATGGCATCCTCACGGCTTTGTCCAATGTATGCCGGGCTTGCCTTGGCCCTGCAACCAGTCATTCACCCGGCTGAAGGGGCGCGAGCCAAAGAAGCCGCGGCGAGCGGAAAGCGGCGATGGGTGCGGTGTCTCGATCTTGAGGTTTTGCACCGGGTCAACCTGCGCCGCGGCCTTCTGCGCATGGGCGCCCCAGAGCAGATAGGCGCGGGGGCGATCTGAGAGGCGGGCCAGGACCTGAGCGGTCAGCGTTTGCCAGCCGAGTTTCACATGTTCGTTCGCAGAGCCCGCTGGAACGGTTAGGACGTCGTTCAACAACAAGACGCCTTGATCGGCCCAGAACCGCAGATCGGGGTCTTCAGGGGGTGGACCAAGATCGTCGTGTAACTCTTTGAAGATATTGGAAAGAGAACGCGGTATCGGACGCACGTAAGGCTCGGCTGAGAAGGCATAGCCCTGCGCATGGCCGGGCGTGGGATAGGGGTCTTGGCCGAGGATCACCACCTCCACCGCTGCGGGTTGAAGGTGTTCAAGTGCCGCGAATATCTTGGGAGCCGGCGGCAAAATCTCACGCGGCTCGGCAGCTAGCTGTTCGGCGATACGCGGCCAGTCCGCAGCGAAAAAGGGCAGTTCGGCCCATTCGCCAAGCGCGCTGAGGCTTGGTGGTGTCATTTAGACTGGCTGATGCGCGCCACTTTTTCGATCCGGTCACGCGCTGTGCCGCTGTCGATGCTTTCACGAGCCATTTCGACGCCGGTTTTCAAATCGGGGGCCACATCCGCTACGACCAAGGCGGAGGCCGCGTTGAGCAACACAGCGTCGCGGTAACCCGATGGAACACCATCGAGCAGGGCATTGAAATGTTTGGTGTTCTCGGCAGGCTCACCCCCGGCGATGGCCTCGAACGGATGGACCGGCAGGCCCGCGTCTTCGGGGTGCAATTCGCGCAAGTTAACCACGCCGTCTTCCAGTGCGGCGACCCAGCTAACGCCGGTGATCGTCAGTTCATCCGTGCCGTCGGACCCGTGCACGAGCCACGCTTTTTCAGAGCCGAGCTGTTTCAGCGTCAGCGCCATTGGTTCGATCAGGTCACGGGTATAGGCGCCGGTCAACTGGCGCTTTACCCCGGCGGGATTGGTGAGCGGGCCGAGGATGTTAAAGATCGTGCGGGTGCCAAGCTCGGACCTTGTGGGCATGACATGGGCGACGGCGGGGTGATGCATGGGGGCCATCATGAAACCGATGCCCGCCTCGGCCAATTCACGCTCGACCACCGCAGGGCCGACCATGACGTTGATGCCAAGCTGCGACAGCGCGTCGGAAGCGCCGGATTTCGAGCTGAGGTTGCGGTTGCCATGTTTTGCCACGACCGCGCCTGCACCCGCGGCCACAAAGGCAGCGGCGGTTGAGATGTTTAGCGTCCCCTTGCCATCGCCGCCCGTGCCGACAATGTCGATTGCCCCTTCGGGCGCGCGCACGGCGTTGCATTTGCTGCGCATGACCTTTGCGGCGGCGGCATATTCGGTGACCGTTTCGCCGCGCGTGCGCAGGGCCATGAGAAAGCCACCGATCTGGCTTGGCGTGGCTTCGCCTTCGAAGAGGATTTCAAAGGCCTCCACAGCTTGATCCGAGGTGAGCGGCCCGTTGGCAGCGGCGTCAAGCAAGGGTTTCAGCGCGCTACTCATGCCGGGACCTTCATCTCATTCAGGAAGTTTTGCAGCAGGGCGTGGCCATGCTCGGACCGGATCGATTCTGGATGGAATTGCACGCCGTGCATCGGCAGGTCGCGGTGTTGCAGACCCATGATCGTGCCGTCTTCGAGCGAGGCGGTGATCTCAAGGCACTCCGGCAGGCTTGCGCGTTCCACCACCAGCGAGTGATAGCGCGTGGCCCCGAAGGGCGAGGGCAGTCCGGCAAAGACACCGCGCCCCTCATGTTGCATCTGGCCCAGCTTGCCGTGCACGATGTCATCCGCACGCACGACCTTGCCGCCAAAGGCTTGGCCAAGGGTCTGATGGCCAAGGCAGACGCCGAAGAGCGGCACCCGCGCTTCGGCAGCGGCATGGGTCAGCTCTAGGCATATCCCCGCTTGGTCAGGGTCACAGGGGCCGGGGGACAGCAAGATACCGGCGGGGTTCATGGCCATCGCTTCGTCCACGCTGAGCGCGTCGTTGCGGTGCACCTGCACATCCGCCCCGAGGCTGCCCAGATAGTGGACCAAGTTATAGGTAAAGCTGTCGTAGTTATCGATGAGCAGCAGCACAGGCAGGCATTTCTTTGTATTAGGACTGGAGAAACCGCGCCGGAGCGCGGTATAGGTTTTGGCATACATGTTCAGGCTTGAACCCTATCGTCAAGAGTTTGGGGCAAGCCAATTGAGGGATCGCCGGGCTTTCTGGCCGTGGCGCAGACAGCAGGAGTAGCGCAGATGGCACGCGGAGTTCTGAGCGGGCTGATTTGGGGGGGTGTGACGTGCATCGGTGTGGCCGGTGCGGTGTCGTTGATGATGCCCTTGCCCTTGCCGCCGCAGGTGGGTGATGCGCCCGGCTCTGGTCCCGCCCCGGCGCGGATCAATGTGACCGATGCAGGTGAGCAGGGGCGCAGCCGCGATTCCGCGCCCGTGTTGAACGCCCCCGCGCCGCGTGCCGATGTGCCTGAGCAAGACAGCCTTGCCGCGCTCGACCCTGACACCCAGACCTCAGCCAGCTTGCCGGAGACGGGCGATGCCGAAGGGCTTAGCACCCCCGCAGCGCCAGAGGGCCAGACCCCGAGGTCTCCCGGCGCGGAAGAGCCGGTGCTGCCGAACCCACAAGCCATGGCGCCCGGCGTGCCGCAGCCTGTAGATGAGCTTTCGATCAGCACCGAACCTGCACAGCCGCCTGCGCCGGATGTGGCCGATATCGAAGGCGCTTTTGACGCCCCGCAGGGCATGGAAGCGCCAGAGGTGGAGGAAGAAGAGGTGATCACCCTGCCGGCGGAGGAGGTCGTGGTTGAAGAACCGGAGGTTGAGGCCGACGCGCTCGAAGAGACGCCTCGTGTTGAGGATGAAGCGCCTGAATCTGACCTGTCTTCCCCGGCGCTAGAGCCGCAGACCACCGAAGCGGACAGCCCTGAGCCGCTGGAAGAGATGGAAGTTGCGGAAGTCGATCCAGAACCCGCCGATCCTGAGGGCGATCGCCGCCCGGCCATCGGCACACCGGCAGCTACGCTGACTGACCGCAACACGGGCGTTGTGATCAACCGCCCCGGCGCGACAGCCGTGGCAGAGCCCGGCGAGGCTGACGAGATCGTAGTTGAAGACCCGCGCCCCGTAATGGTCAATAGCCTCGCTGGTGAGCTGCCCGAGGGCAAGCCGCTGATGAGCGTGGTCTTGATCGACGATGGCACTTCGGTCACCGCGGGCAGCGCCGGGCTGGCCGCGCTGCGCAGTTTTCCCTATCCGCTGAGCTTTGCGGTCGACAGCGGCCTCTCGGACGCGGCGGAACGGGTGGAAACCTATCGCGAGGCCGGGTTTGAGGTCTTGGCGCTGGTCGATCTGCCGCAGGGCGCACAGCCAAGCGACGCCGAGACCGCCTTTGCCGCCACGCTCGACCGGATCGGGCCCGTGGTCGGTGTGCTGGAAGGGACCCAGAGCGGCTTTCAAGGCAGCCGGGCGCTGGCCGATCAAGTGACGGATATCCTTGCGCAGTCCGGCCACGGGCTGGTGACGCAGGACAAAGGGCTCAACACCATGCCGAAACTGGCGCGCAAGGCAGGCGTGCCAGCGGATCCGGTGTTTCGCGATTTCGACAGTAAGGATCAGACTGCGCGAGTGATCCGGCGGTTTCTGGATCAAGCGGCGTTCAAAGCCGGCCAAGAGGGCGCCGTCATTATGTTGGGCCGTCTGCGGCCAGATACCGTCTCGGCCTTGCTGCTTTGGGGCTTGCAGGACCGGGCCAGTGATGTGGCTTTGGTCCCGATCTCTGCGGTCTTGCTGCGCGAGGAATGACTTCGCGCAGGTTTAGATGATCTCGTCTTCGTCAAACAGCGGATCTTCCTCCAACTGATTGACCAGATCGTCAACCGTGGCCTCTGCCGCACGGGGGCCAAGTTTGGCAAGGTGAAAGACCGCGTCGCCTTCGTTAACGATAGGCAGGATCGCGCGCCCAATAAGAATGCCCGGCGCATCGGCCAGCAGTTCCGCCTCTTCTTTGCCAAAGGGGTCCGACACAATGGCAAGCAGCTCGCCTTCGGCCACGGTCTCTCCCTCTGCCCGAAAAGTCCGCAACAGCCCGCCAGCTGGGGCGCGCAACCAATGGGACGCGGTGCAGATATAGGGCGCGCTGCGGGCGCGGGCGATGCCCTTGGCGGGCAGCATGTCTTGGCCGCGCATGACCCGCAGGATCCCGGCAAGCCCCGCACGCACAGCCATTTCGTCAAAGCGCAGCCCTTCGCCCGCTTCATAAAGCAGAATCGGCGTGCCTTCGCGCGCCGCAACCGCGCGCAACGACCCATCGCGCAGCGGCGAGGTCAGCACCACCGGGGCGCCGAAATCCATCGCCATCTTTTGGGTCACCTTGTCAGCGGGCGAGACGCGCACCTGCGGCAGGTTCGTGCGGTGGATCGCCGCCGAATGCAGATCCACACCAAAGTCGCAGCGCAGCACCACCTCTTGCAGAAAAATATGCGCCAGCCGCGCGCCAAGACTGCCAGAAGGCGAGCCGGGGAAGCAGCGGTTCAGGTCGCGGCGGTCGGGCAGGTAGCGTGAGCGGTTGAGAAAACCGAAAGAGTTCACCACCGGCACCACGATCAGCGTGCCACGCAGGGCAGAGAGTTGCGGCGCGCGCAGCAAGCGACGGGTGATCTCAACGCCGATGACCTCATCCCCATGCACGGCGGCAGAGACGAACATCGTCGGCCCCGGGCGTTTTCCGTGGTAGATCTCAAGCGACAGATGCACCGGCGTGTGATCCGGCAGAATCGAGACGGGCAGGTCGACCGCAAGGCTGCTGCCGGGGGCAACGGAATGCCCCGCAATCTGAAAGGGGGCACGGTTCGGCATGGTCAGTTGTTCCCTTTACCGCCAAAGCGCGCGGCATCGGCTGCAGCCCGGCGGATCGCGCCGGATTTATGGACGGTTTCCATGAACTCGGCCTCTGGATCGCTGTCGTAAACGACACCGCCCCCGGCTTGGATGTAGAGCGTTTCGTCCTTCACCACCGCCGTGCGCAGGGCGATGCACATGTCCATGTCGCCGCCCGCGCTGAAATACCCCACGCCGCCGCCGTAGACGCCGCGCTTTTCGGGTTCCAACTCGTCGATAATCTCCATCGCGCGGACCTTGGGCGCGCCCGAGACGGTGCCTGCGGGCATCCCGGCAAAGAAGGCATCAAGCGCATCGCAGCCCTGTTTCAACTCACCGACCACGTTGGAGACGATATGCATGACGTGGCTGTAGCGTTCGACGATGAACTCTTCGGTGGGGCGCACGGTGCCGATCTTGGCGACCCGGCCCACATCGTTGCGGCCCAGATCAAGCAGCATCAGGTGTTCGGCCAGTTCTTTTGGATCGCTTAGCAGATCGGCCTCTAGCGCGCGGTCTTCCTCCGGCGTGGCACCGCGTTTGCGGGTGCCGGCGATGGGGCGAATGGTGACTTCGTTGCCAAAGACCCGCACGAGGATTTCGGGGCTTGCGCCGACCACATGGAAGCCGCCGAAGTTAAAATAGAACATGAAGGGCGAGGGGTTGGTGCGCCGCAGGCTGCGGTAAAGTGCGAAAGGGGGCTGGGTGAACCCTTGGGCCCAACGCTGGCTCGGCACCACCTGAAAGATATCGCCCGCCTTGATGTAATCGCGCGCCTTTTCGACGGCGGCTTTATATCCGTCGTGGGTAAAATTGCTCACCGACTCCGGCGCGTCTTCGGCCTCTCCCAAATCGCGGGAGGTCTGCGGCATGGCGCGTTCCAGATCGCGCACCGCGTCCATCACCCGCTCGGCGGCTTGGGCATAGGCGGCGCGCGCCGTCTGGCCCTCGGACACCCAAGCGGGGGAGACGATGGTGACTTCGCCCTTCACCCCATCCAGCACGGCCACAACCGAGGGGCGCATCATCACCGCATCAGGCAGGCCCAGAGGGTCAGGATTCACATGGGGCAGATATTCGACCAGCCGGATCATGTCATAGCCAAGGTAGCCAAAAAGACCGGCGGCGGCTTGGGGCAGGTCATCGGGCAGGGTGATGCGCGATTCTGCGATGACATCGCGCAAACGGTCCAGCGGATCGCCGGGCATGTCCTCAAAGGCATCCGCATCATAGCGCGCTGCACGGTTCAGTGCTGCGGTTTCACCCCGGCAACGCCAGATCAGGTCGGGCTTCATACCGATGATGGAATAGCGTCCGCGCACGTCACCGCCGGTGACGGATTCTAGCACAAAGGCATTCTCTGCCGCGCCGGTGAGTTTCAGCATCAAGGACACCGGCGTGTCGAGGTCGGCGGCAAGGCGGGTGTAGACGATCTGGTTTTCGCCCGCTTCATAGGCGCGGGCGAAAGTGTCGAAATCCGGGGTTAGGGCCATCAAATTTGCCTATCAGGGAAAGTTCACATGCACCGCACTGACCGCGCGCTGGTCGATCTGAGGATCGGCATCGCGCATCACTGCATTGCTGTAGATATCGAAAAGACCTTGGGCCAGCGCCTGATCTAGCTGCTGCGACAGGCGGTCCATCAAAGCTTGGGTCTGATCGTCTTCGCCCGCGGGGGTCACGGCGTCAAGGCGCAGAACCACAACACTGTCCCCTGCGGGCAGGACCGCGACGCCACCCTCTTCGAGGTCAAAGACCTGATCCATGAAATCGTCGGGCGTGCCGTCGACATAGGAACTGCGGGTCAGGCCTTCGCCAAGCTGCGGCGTGAGACCGGCGGCCACAAAACCCTCCGCTTCGGCCAATGTGCCGGTCAGGCTCTCGGCCTTGGCAGTCAGGGCCTCCACGATCTGGGCATTGCGCCACGCGGTCTCAACCGCATCGCGGGCCTGCTCGAAAGGTTCGGGGCGCTCTGGCTTGGTCTCATCAAGGCGCATGGCGAAAACGCCGCCGTCTTCCAACTGGTCGATCTGCGGGAAGGCATCCGCGCTCAGGCTTGCTGCGGCTTCACGGAAGGCGCCATAGGCGGCGATGCCCTCGCTGCTTTCTTGGGTCCAGTCGATGGTGCCGAGGTTCATTTTGGTTTCCTCGGCCAGATCTTCAAGCGTGGCCCCTCCGGCGAGGCGGTCGTCGATTTCCTGTGCGCGGGCTTCGACGGCGCGAGTCGCGCGGGAAATGGCGAGGGTCTCTTCCAGCACCTCACGGGCCTCTTCGAAAGGTACGTTCTGCGCAGGCAGAACCGCGTTCACGCGGAAGAGCGCCGGCCCAAGCGAAGTGGGCAGAGGGCCAACGATGTCGCCGCTTTGCGCTCCAAACACCGCGTCACCTGCGGCGTCGAGATCGGATTTGGCCACGTCGCCCATATCCACATCCGCCAGAGCCAAGCCGCGCTCTTCGACCAGCGCCTCAAAGGTGGTGCCGTCAACTTCGAGCGCTGCTGCGGCCTGCGTGGCGGCCTCTTCGTTGGCAAAGACCAGACGCTCGACCAAGCGACGCTCGGGCTGGTCGTATTCATCGCTGCGGGCATCATATTCGGCGCGCAACTCTTCTTCGGGCACTTCAACTTCGTCCAGCAGGTCTTCGGGGCGGAGCCATGCATAGGTGATGCTTTTGCTGGCGGGCAGCATGAAGTCATCGGTGTTGGCGTCGTAATAGGCCTGAAGCTCTTCTTCTGTCGGCGCGGCCACGGGGGTGTCGAGGTCACTCTCGCTGAGGCGGGCCCAAGTAAAGCTACGCTGTTCGGCGACGTAGTCGACCAACGTGCGGGCATAGGTGTCGGGCATGGAGACACCGCCCAGAACCGCACGCTGCAACAGGCCGCGCGCAGCTTCTTCGCGGATCGAACGCTCGAACTCGGCCTCGCTCATGCCGCTTTGCTGAAGGGCGAAGCGATAGCCTTCGCGGTCGAAGTTGCCGTCGATGCCTTGGAACGCCGAAATGGCCACGATTTCGTCGCGCAGGGTTGCATCACCGATGGAGAGGCCCATTTCGTCGGCTTCATGATCCAGCGCGCGGTTGCGGACGATCCGTTGCAGAACAGCGCGGTCCAGACCCATCTCTTGGGCGCGGGCAAAGGACAGGCTCTCGCCGGTTTGTGCTTCAATCGCGCGGATTTCCTGCTGCAATTGGCGGGCGTATTGATCGACCGAGATCGACTTGTCCCCGACATTGCCGATGCTGCGCAGATTGCCGCTGAGGTTGATCGCACCAAAGCCGCCAAGACCCAAGATCAAAAGGGCCATCAAGGCCCAGACGGCGGTTTTCGAAAAGCTGAAGCCTTTTTTGGCCATGACACGGTCCCTCGTTAATTTCGGACCTGTCTATGCGTTGCGTGGCAGGGCTGCAAGCCTGTCGAAAAGCACTTCGAGACCGGCGGTGTCGAGGTTTGCAAAGGCGATGCGCAACTGGCTTTCGCCGCGCGCGTCTCCCTCGGGCTGGAACATCGTGCCGGGCAGGCAGAGCACGCCTGCGTCGCGCACCAATTGCGGGGCCAGTTCCGCCGAGGAGAGGTTAAAGGGATGTCGCAGATAGGCGAAATAGCCACCCAGCCCAAGCAATTTCCACCCCAGCGGCTCAATCTTGGGCATCAGCGCAGCAATCGCGGCGCGGCGGGCAAGGATTTCTTCGCGTTCATCTGCCAGCCACGGGCCAAGGTTTTGCATCCCCCAGAGCGCGCCGTGCTGGCCGATCTGCGCCGGGCAAATGGCCACGGTATCGAGAAACTTCTCAACTTCCGCCAGCCGCGCCGTGCTGGCGATCAGCGCGCCGACGCGGTGGCCGGTCAGGCGGTAGGCTTTGGAAAAGGAATAGAGGTGGATCAGCGTGTCGTGCCAATCGGGGTCACTGAACAGCGCATGCGGCGCGCCGGGGCGGCTGTGAAAATCGCGGTAGGTCTCGTCGAGGATCAGCGCGATGCCGTGACGGCGGGCGAGGTCAAAGAATTCCTGCACGAGGGCGGCGGGATACTCCACGCCGCCGGGGTTGTTCGGCGTGACCAGCGCGATGGCGCGGGTACGCGGGGTGATGGCGGCTGCGGCCTTGTCGGGGTCGGGCAGCATGTCGGCTTCGACAGGCAGCGGCACGGCGGTGACCCCGCTCATGTCGAGCCACATTTTGTGGTTGAAGTACCAAGGCGTCGGGATGATCACCTCATCGCCTTCGCCGCAGAGCGTGGCAATGGCGGCGGCAAAGGCTTGGTTGCACCCCGAGGTGATACAGACCTGTTCGTCGGTCACCACGCCCGCGTATTTCTCTGCCGTCTGCCGCGCCAGTTCGGCGCGCAGTTCCGGCAAGCCCAGCACGGGGCCATAGAGATGCGCCTCATCGTTGTTCAGCGTGACCTCGGCCATCGCCCGGCGCAGCCCCTCTGGGGGCGGATCGACGGGGGCGGCTTGGCTTACGTTGATCAGCGGACGGTCATCGGTGAATGTCACGCCATCCAGCCAGCGCCGCGCCTCCATCACCGGAGGGAAGAAAGTGGTGGCGGTGCGCGGAAGCGTCATGGGTGTATCCGGTCAGATAGGGGCAGGGCAGGTGGCGCGGGGCCGGTCAGTCCTTGCCGCGGTAGGGCTCGACATATTGCAGGGCCATGTCCCACGGAAAGAAGATCCATGTGTCCTGGCTCACGCCGGTGATGAATGTATCGACCTGCGGCTCGCCTTCGGGCTTGGCATAGACGGTGGCGAAATGGGCGTTGGGATAAAGCTCGCGCACCAGTTCAATGGTCTTGCCACTGTCGACCAGATCATCGACGATTAAAATGCCGGTGCCATCGCCCATCATCTCGGCGTCAGGGGATTTCAGCACCTTGGCCTCGCGGCGCTGGTCGGCGGCGCCGCCGCCCGAGTGGTAGGACATGACCGAGATCGTATCGACAGTGCGGATGTCCAATTCCCGCGCGACGATCATCGCGGGGGCCATGCCGCCGCGGGTGATCGCCACCACGGCACGCCACGCGCCATCGTCGGGACCAAGCCCATCGAGCCGCCACGCCAGCGCACGGCTGTCGCGGTGGATCTGATCCCAGGAGATGTGAAAGCCCTTTTCATGGGGCAGGCGCGACGCGTCCTTGGATTTGGTCATGATGGTCCTTTGCAGCAGCTAGCGCGGGCACCCGCGCAAATTAATTTGGGCGGCTTATTCCTTGGACATGTCGGGCGCGTCAACCGCCTTCATGCCGACAACGTGATAGCCCGCGTCGACATGCAAGTTCTCACCCGTGGTGCCGCTGCCCAGATCCGACAGCAGGAAGAGGGCGGCCTTGCCGACATCCTCGGTCGTGACATTGCGGCGCAGGGGGGAGTTGTACTCGTTCCATTTCATGATGTAGCGGAAATCACCGATGCCGGAGGCCGCCAGCGTCTTAATCGGCCCGGCAGAGATCGCGTTGACGCGGATGCCGTCCTTGCCAAGGTCTTCGGCCAAGTATTTGACCGACGCCTCAAGTGCGGCCTTGGCCACACCCATCACATTATAATGCGGCATCACCTTTTCGGCGCCGTAATAGGTCAGCGTCAGGGCGCTGGCACCGGGCGACATCATCTTTTCCGCGCGCTGCATCACGGCGGTGAAAGAGTATACCGAGATATCCATCGACATGGCGAAGTTGCCGCGGCTGGTGTCGACATAGCGGCCCCGCAGTTCCCCCTTGTCGGAAAAGCCGATGGCGTGAACGATGAAATCAAGCCCGTCCCAGCGTTCTTTCAGCCCATCAAACATCGCGTCGATTGAGGCTTCATCGCCCACGTCGCAGGGCAGAACGATGTCGCTGCCAAGCTGCTCGGCCAAAGGCCCCACACGTTTCTTGAGCGCATCACCTTGGTAGGAAAAGGCAAGTTCCGCCCCTGCATCGGCCAGCGCTTTGGCCACGCCCCATGCGATGGATTTGTCATTCGCCAGACCCATGATGAGCCCGCGCTTGCCCCGCATCAATTCGTTTCCCATTCCGCCGCCTTGTCTATGTTCCGTTTAGGTTGTCTTGGTCTAGGCGATTGCAGCGCGGCCATCAAGACTGCACAGGCGGCTTCACCCCCGTGATTTGCCATAAGATCGGCGGCTAACTGACGGAAATCGGGTAAGGTTGTCCTTTGAGTTGCCCATTGTTAACTATTGCCTTAGCGATTAACTCAGACACCGGCGAAGAACCGGTGACGGGCTCGAACACTCTAAAAGGGGATGCCGAATGGAAACGCGAACTGGTATATTTGCGGGGGATGATCCCTTTGCGATTGCGCAGCGTTGGCTTTCCGAAGCAGAGGCGAGTGAGCCGAATGACCCCAACGCCATCGCGCTGAGCACGGTAGATTCGCAAGGGCTGCCAAACGCCCGCATGGTGCTGTTGAAAGAGATCGAACCGGACGCCTTTGTCTTTTACACCAATTACGAGAGCCAAAAGGCCCAAGAACTGGATGGCGCGGGCAAGGCGGCTTTTGTCATGCATTGGAAATCATTGCGCCGTCAGGTGCGGGTGCGCGGGTTGATCAGCCGCGAAGACGGGCCAAAGGCCGATGACTACTACGCATCGCGCTCGCTCAAGAGCCGTTTGGGGGCTTGGGCCTCGCGCCAATCGCAGCCTCTGTCGGGGCGCGGGGCGTTGATGGCCGAAGTCGCCAAGGTGACCGCACAGCAGGGGGTGAACCCCAAACGTCCGCCGTTCTGGGGCGGCTACCGGATCACCCCGCTGGAAATCGAATTCTGGGCAGATGGCGAATTCCGCTTGCATGACCGTTTTCAATGGCGCCGCGCGGATGCCGCAGCGCCTTGGGCCGTCACACGGCTCAATCCTTGATAGGACGGCACGGATTAGCGATGAAAGATGTGTCTGATACCCAATCGGCAGAAACGCCGGGGCTAAACGATCCCCTTGAGGGCGTGGTCAAATGGTTCGATCCGCTCAAAGGCTTCGGCTTTGTCGTGGCCGATGCGGGCGGGGCCGACATATTATTGCACGTCAATGTCCTGCGCAATTTCGGCCAAAGCTCTGTCGCTGATGGGGCGCGGGTGACGGTGCGGGTGCAGCAGACCGATCGCGGCGCGCAGGCGGTCGAGGTGCTCGCCGTCACGCCCCCCAGTGAGCCGCCCGCCGCCGTGGTCGAATTCGCAGGATTTGATCCCGATCAACTTGCCGCCGCCGAGTTCGAGCCCGCCCGTGTGAAATGGTTCGACAAGGCCAAGGGTTTTGGGTTTGCAAATGTCTTTGGCTGCGCGGAAGATGTGTTTCTGCATATCGATGTACTGCGCCAATCCGGACTTTGTGATTTGCAACCGGGCGAAGCGCTTGCCATGCGGGTGATTGTTGGCGATCGGGGCCATCTGGCGGCGGAGGTAAGTTCATGGGACGCGGTGATAGACGGCTGAAGGTACAACATCTGACAGGGCATATTGCAGGGGCGGCGCTAGCCAGCCTGCTGCTGACCGGTGCGGCGCTGGCCGAGGTCTGTCGCGCCGATAGCGTGAGCCTGCGGGGCGACTGGGGCAAGGCGCGGTTCTCCGTCGAAGTGGCGGATGACACGGCGGAGCGGGCCAAGGGACTGATGCACCGACGCTCTCTGCCGCTGAGTGCGGGGATGCTCTTTATCTATGAAACGCCGCAACCGCTGAGCTTTTGGATGCGCAACACGCTGATCCCGCTCGACCTGCTGTTCATCGACGAGAGAGGCGTGGTGCAGAAAATTCACCACTCCGCCAAACCGCTGGATGAGACACCGATTCTGGGCGGGGATGATCTGCTGTCGGTCTTGGAGATTAATGGCGGTCTGGCGAAACGTCTGGGCATCACCGAAGGCAGCGAAATCCGCCATCCGGCCTTTGCTGGGAACACCCCGGCCTGGCCTTGCTAAAGACTTCGTCGTTTTTCTGAGTTTAAGGTCAATCGGGGCTTTTCAATCGGCGGGCTTATGGCTAAAGAAGCCCCAGTCGGAGCGTGGCGCAGCCTGGTAGCGCACCTGTTTTGGGTACAGGGGGTCGGAGGTTCGAATCCTCTCGCTCCGACCACTTTCTTCCAGCCTTGAGATTATCTCAGTCCTTAGCGATCTAGGGGCTGTATCGGCTGGAATATTTCCATTCTGCACAAGATATAGTGTCTGCCGCCTGTGCTTTGGCAGATTTACGCCAATGCCTGCGAAGACCGTGATGATTCTGTCGCGGTTTTGCATTGAGCTGACGGGCAGGGGCGCTGGACCCCTTCCGCGGCGATATGTGGCCAGCTTCGGCGGGCCTGATGCTCTCTCGGGCGTCTCGGCCTGTGGATGAATTCGACCAATCCCTCAAGCACCGCCCCTAACTCTGCCGGGGCAATGGATTATTTGGAATTCAACGCTGCACCGGGCTTGCGGGTATCTTTGGGGATATCCTGAGGCTGAATCACTTCGCGCGCGGATGGCGCAAATAGGGGCGCATCGGTCAACTGTCTTGCCGGAAATAAAACGTAAAAAAACCGTTGACCGATTAGGTCTATCTACGTCACTTTGTGGGGGTCAAGTAGAGCGCCACAAGATGTTGTGTGTAACGCGTCCGGCGCTTTGGCAGTGGGGACAGAATACAAGCACCAGTGTTTCAATGGGAATCCAGCCGCCCGCGTCAGCAGGTGGCACGGCGAAGCTCTGTCCAACCTGTCAACAAACAGGGGGAGACGGTCTGCTTAGAGCGGGTCGGCTTAGGATTTTAAAAGTTTAGAAAAGGGCAGCGACGATGAAGATTGAACGGAATTTCACCAAAGCCGGGCAGGACGCCTATGCGGATTTGGACTTTGTCACCACGGTGTCAGAGATCCGCAACCCTGACGGTTCGGTGGTGTTCAAGCTCGACAACGTCGAAGTCCCGAAATCCTGGAGCCAGGTCGCAAGCGACGTGATCGCGCAGAAGTATTTCCGCAAAGCGGGCGTGCCAAGCGCCACGCGCCGCGTCAAAGAAAAGGGCGTGCCGGAGTTTCTCTGGCGCTCGGTCCCCGCCGAGGGCGCCGAGATGGGAGGAGAGACCTCTTCCAAGCAGGTCTTTGACCGTCTGGCGGGCGCTTGGGCCTATTGGGGCTGGAAGGGCGGTTATTTCTCGACCGAAGAAGACGCCCGCGCCTATTACGACGAAATGCGCCACATGTTGGCCAGCCAGCGCGCGGCCCCCAATAGCCCGCAATGGTTTAACACCGGGTTGCATTGGGCCTACGGCATCGATGGCCCGGCGCAGGGGCATTACTACGTCGACTTTAAAACCGGGAAACTGACCCGTTCGAAGTCTTCCTATGAGCACCCGCAGCCCCATGCCTGCTTTATCCAGTCGGTTGCCGACGATCTGGTAGGCGACGGCGGTATCATGGACCTCTGGGTCCGAGAAGCGCGGCTTTTCAAATACGGTTCAGGCACGGGCACCAACTTTTCATCGCTCCGCGGAGAGGGCGAGAAGCTGTCGGGCGGCGGTAAGTCGTCGGGTTTGATGGGGTTCCTCAAGATCGGGGACCGCGCCGCTGGCGCCATCAAATCCGGCGGCACCACCCGTCGCGCGGCGAAGATGGTGATCGTCGACGCCGACCACCCCGATATCGAAGATTTCATCAACTGGAAGGTGCTCGAAGAACAAAAGGTGGCGAGCATCGTCGCTGGCTCCAAAATGCATGAGCAGAAGCTGAACCTGTTGTTCGACGCGATCAAGGCATGGGACGGTGCCGAGGCGGATGCCTACGACCCGGCCAAGAACGACCAGCTGAAGGCCGCGATCCGCGAGGCCAAAAAGGTCGCGATCCCCGAGACCTACGTCAAGCGCGTGCTGGATTATGCCAAACAGGGCCACACCGGCATCGAATTCCCGACCTATGACACTGATTGGGACTCTGAAGCGTACAACTCGGTCTCGGGCCAGAACTCCAACAACTCGATCCGGGTCACCAACGCCTTCCTCAAGGCGGTGGAAAAGGACGCCGATTGGGAATTGATCAGCCGCACCGAAAACCGTGTGGTGAAAACCATCCGGGCCCGCGATCTTTGGGATCAGGTCGGCCATGCCGCATGGGCCTGCGCCGATCCGGGGATCCAGTACCACGACACGGTGAACGACTGGCACACTTGCCCCGAAGACGGTGCGATCCGCGGCTCGAACCCCTGTTCGGAATACATGTTCCTTGACGACACGGCCTGCAACTTGGCGTCGATGAACCTGCTGACCTTCCTCAAGGACGGCGTTTTTCAGGTCGAGGATTACATGCATGCCTCGCGTCTGTGGACCGTGACGCTTGAGATCAGTGTGATGATGGCGCAGTTCCCCTCCAAAGAAATCGCGCAGCGGTCTTATGACTTCCGCACGCTGGGGCTTGGCTATGCGAACATCGGCGGGCTGCTGATGAACATGGGCTATTCCTACGACAGTGACGAGGGCCGTGCCCTTGGCGGGGCGTTGACCGCGATCATGACCGGCGTGGCCTATGCAACGTCGGCGGAAATGGCGGGCGAACTGGGGGCCTTTCCGGGCTATGCCAAGAACGCTGAGCATATGCTGCGCGTCATCCGCAACCACCGCACCGCCGCCTATGGCAAGGCGGATGGCTATGAGCAGCTTTCGGTCACGCCAGTCCCGCTGGATCATGGCAATTGCCCACAGGCTGGGTTGGTCGACATCGCCAAATCCTGCTGGGACGAGGCGCTGAAACTGGGTGAGGTGCATGGCTACCGCAACGCCCAGACCTCTGTCATCGCGCCCACCGGCACCATCGGGCTGGTGATGGATTGTGACACCACGGGGATCGAGCCCGACTTCGCGCTGGTGAAGTTCAAGAAACTCGCCGGGGGCGGGTACTTTAAGATCATCAACCAATCCGTGCCCGCAGCGCTTGAAAAACTCGGCTACGGGTCGGCCCAGATTGAAGAGATCGTCAGCTACGCCGTGGGCCATGGCACCATCGGCAACGCGCCTGCGATCAACCATACCACGCTGGCGGGCCACGGCTTTGGCGCGAATGAGTTGGCCAAGGTGGATGCCGCGCTGAAGCAGGCATTTGATATCCGTTTCGTGTTCAACCAATGGACGCTGGGCGAGGCGTTCTGCACGCAGGTGCTGGGCATCCCGACCGAGAAACTGAACGACCCGACCTTCGATCTGCTCCGCTCCCTCGGTTTCAGCAAGGCGGATATCGAAGCGGCCAATGACCACGTCTGCGGCACCATGACGCTGGAAGGCGCGCCGCACCTCAAGGCCGAGCATTACGGCATCTTCGATTGTGCCAACCCCTGCGGCAAGAAGGGCAAACGCTATCTGTCGGTCAACAGCCACATCCATATGATGGCGGCGGCTCAGAGCTTCATCTCGGGGGCGATCTCCAAGACGATCAACATGCCGAATGACGCCACCATCGAGGACTGCCAAAAGGCCTATGAGCTAAGCTGGTCCTTGGGGATCAAAGCCAATGCGCTTTACCGCGACGGTTCAAAGCTGAGCCAGCCGCTGGCGGCCGCGCTGGTCGAAGACGACGACGACGCCGCCGAAACGCTGGAAAGCGGCAACGCGCATGAGAAAGCTGCCGTGTTGGCCGAGAAGATCGTCGAAAAGGTGATCGTCAAAGAGATCATCAAATCGCACCGCGAGAAGATGCCGCAGCGCCGCAAGGGCTATACCCAGAAGGCGAATGTCGGCGGGCATAAGGTCTATCTGCGCACCGGCGAATACGAAGATGGCAAGCTGGGTGAAATCTTCATCGACATGCACAAGGAAGGCGCGGGTTTCCGGGCGATGATGAACAACTTCGCCATCGCGGTTTCCGTGGGCCTGCAATACGGCGTGCCGCTGGAGGAGTTCGTCGATGCTTTCACCTTCACCAAATTCGAGCCCGCGGGCATGGTGCAGGGCAACGACAGCATCAAACAGGCGACTTCGATCCTTGACTATGTGTTCCGCGAACTCGCCGTGTCCTACCTCGACCGGACCGATCTGGCGCATGTGAAGCCTGAAGGCGCGACCTTTGACGATCTGGGTCGAGGTGAGGAAGAGAACCTTGGCAATGTGAGCGAGCTGAGTGAGAACGCGGCGAATAAATCGCTTGAGGTGCTCAAGCAAATCAGCTCGTCCGGGTATCTGCGCAACCGCCTGCCGCAAGATCTTGTGGTGCTGCAAGGCGGGCAGAGCGCGGACGCAGATGCGGGCCTGCAGGGCCTCACGCCACAGATCAGCGGCAGCGGTGACATAGCCTTGGCGGTGAAATCCTCCACTGCTGTCAGTTCCGGCGGGGTCAGCCTTGATGCGCGGGCCAAGGCCAAGATGCAGGGCTACGAAGGCGAAGCCTGCGGCGAATGCGGCAACTACACGCTGGTTCGCAATGGCACCTGCATGAAGTGCAACACCTGCGGCGGCACGAGCGGCTGTAGCTAAACGGGGTTGTGGCGCTTATTTGCGAGGGTTTTGAAGCCCGAGGGCGCCTAAGTGCTCGCAATTTAAAAAGTCAAAGCTTCAGGTCCATTGGGTCTGGAGCTTTATTTATGTCGGGGTGCTGTACCCACTGGTTCAGACGTTTTGCGCTTTCCGATGTCGAAGATACGAAATCACGTGGCGGTCTCACTGATCGCGGTCTGCAGACGCGCTGCGCGACGCCGAAAACACCCTCTGTGAACCAGACTTCCGCTTGTTCTTGGGGGCACCGGTTCGATGCGCCCCCGCCCGAATAGCGAAGACGCAGGCTGCCACCACGCAAGAGCCCAGCCGCTTTCACCGCCCATCCAGCCTCAGTCATGAAATCTTTCACTGCCCGCGCCCGGGCGCAAACGCCGCTCCCCAAGTGGTGTAGCTTCACAACAGGGCGCTATACTTGACTATTTTAATAGGATTAATATCTTTACTTACTAAAATACTCAGATTAAGCGGTGACCCATTCAAATAGCCAGCCGTTGGAAGCGCGGTCAGCAAGAAAAAATCTTCTCCGCGAGGGACTTATGCGCCGTACCAACGACACCCAAAACTGCACAGACAAAATTCACCGGCATTCTCAGCTGGTGTTCGGGGGCTTCGGAGCCTCCTTGGCCATGGCCTGCATGGCCACACCCGGCGCCGCGCAGGACAGTGATCTGATCATCCTGCCGACAGTCGAGGTCGAGACGACCGAAGAACCGACCCCTCAGCCGGCGGTGAAGCCTGCGCCGCGCGCCACCCAGCCAGCGCCACGCCGCGCGGCCCAGCCGCGTGCCGCGGAACCCACGGTCTGCACAGCTGCATTGGCGGGCACCCCCGTCTGCGCCGCCGAAGAGGCCGCAGAGCGTCAAGCGCAGGAACTGGCCGATGCGCAGGCCCGCGCGGCCGCAAAAGCGGCGGCAGGTGGCAGCTCTTACGTTGATCAAGACGCCCCATTCAAAGCCAATACGCTTGCCAACAGTCGGATGCCCGGCCCGCTGAAAGACAATCCGCGCACGGTGACAGCGATCACCCAAGAGGTCTTGGAAACCACCGGCACAACCAGCGTGCGTGAGTTGGCGCGGTCGACACCGGGCATTTCGCTTGGCTTCGGCGAGGGCGGGAACTCCTTTGGGGACAACATCTATATCCGCGGGTTCAAAGCCAATAACGACACCTATACCGATGGCATCCGCAGCCCCGGCACCGGTGTCGCCGAGACGTTCAGCACCGAGCAGGTCGAAGTCACCAAGGGCCCGGCGGGCACAGTCGGCGGGCGCGGGACCACGGGCGGCGCGATCGATGTGATCTCCAAAAGCCCGCAGGATGTTGATTTCACCAAAACGGTGACCACTGTCACCGACGCGACCACCCTGCGCCAGACCATCGACACCAACAAGGTCATCAACGACCGTCTGCAACTGCGTTTCAACGGAATGCTGCAAGATGGCGAAGTGGCCGGACGCGATGAGATCACCGATGACCGCCGGGGTGCTGCACTGGCGCTGAAATTCGCGGCGACCGATGCGCTGACCTTGGAAGGCAACCTGAGCCACACCAAGATCGAGCAGACGCCCGATTGGGGGGTGCCCTACGTCAATAACGAAGACCTGGGCCTGGTCGGTCCGGTCACGGAATACGGCATCGACCGGGATACTTTTTACGGGGTGCCGGGCCGCGATTTCCAGACTGTCGAAGAGACGGTGGCCACGGCCAAGGCAACCTATGCCTTTGACAACGGCATGACGCTGACCAACACATTCCGTGCGGCAAGGTCGACCAACGACTATGTTTTGACAGCACCAAGCAGCCTGATCGACAATGATTCCACCAATCCCGAGGATTGGGAAGTCGGGCTCAGCTTCAAAAGCTGGAACCAGCAAACCGATGTGCTTGCCAACGTTCTGGAACTGAGCGGGGCCGCCCAATTCGCCGGCGCGTCGCATTCTTATGTGCTTGGTCTTGCCACCTCGCGCGAAGAGATTGAGAAGTTGAGCTACTCGAACCTCTCCAGCGAGGATTATGAGCCACCGGCTGGCCAACGCGGCTGCACCGTCAGCGCCGTCAATCCCGATCCCATCGGGGAAGGCTGCTGGAGCGGCGAAGAACCCGTATTGGGAACGGACCTTACGGAAACGACTGTCAAGACCACCTCCCTCTATGCGCTGGATACCGTGACCCTGTCGAACCGCCTGAAGGTCAACGGCGGGCTGCGGGTGGACATGTATGACATCTCTCGTAGTGGCGGCACCGGCGAGGATGCCTATGAGCTGTCGCGCGATGATGTCATGCTGAACTGGAACTTGGGGGCGACCTATGCCTTCACCGACCGTCTGAACATCTATGCAGCGGCGGCTACTTCGACCAACCCTGCGGGGCAGGAACTGGAAGCGGGCGGCGGTTTTTACGGCGGGCTGGATGATAACGGGTCAGGGCTTGCACCCGAAGAGAATACTTCGCTGGAAATCGGTGCGAAATACAGCTTCACGCCGAACCTTCTGTTCACCGCGGCGCTCTATCAAACCACTAAGGACCAAGCGCGTGAGGATATTGGGCCACGCGGTGCGACCGTCACCTCCGACACGCTGAAGTACCGCATGCGGGGTCTTGAACTCGGCGTTGCGGGCAAGGTGACCGAACGGCTGAGCCTTTTCGGCGGCGCCAACTTCACGGACAGCAAGGTCTTGCGCAGTGCCGACAGCGACAACATCGGTCTGTCGGTGGCAAATGTCGCACATGAGCAGTTGAACTTGTTGGCCACCTATCAGGTGACGGATCGTTTGATGCTGGGCGGGCGTGTGAACTATCAAGGTGCGATTGATCTGGGCAGCGTGGCCGCCAATGGCCGGTCCATTCCCGACGCATTTACCTTTGACTTGCTGGGTGAATACGAAGTCGCCGACAACACCATGTTGAAGATGGCCGTCACCAATGTCGCGGATGAAACGGTCTATGACGCTGCCTACCGTTCGGGCACGCCATTCACCTATGTCGCGCCGGGCCGTGAAGTTTCCTTCTCTCTGGAAATGAAGTTCTAAACCGCAGCCATCAAGGCGGGCAGCCCTTCTGGGGTTGCCCGCTGACAGCAAGAGGTATGATATGCTGATCACGATCCCTTCGATCCTGAGCAAAGACGACGTCAAACAGGTCCGCGCGCATCTTGATGCAGCAGATTGGGAGGACGGGGCCAAAACCGCAGGCGCGCAATCACGGGAGGTCAAACGCAATCAACAATTGCCGTCAACCTCGGACACGGCGCAGACATTGGGCAAGTTCATCTTGCAAAAGCTGACCAGTGATCCGCTGTTTCTGTCTGCCGCGCTGCCCGCAAAAATCCTGCCGCCGATGTTCAACAAATACGCGCAGGCCGAAACCTTTGGGGCGCATATCGACAATGCCATTCGGGTCAACCCGCTGACACAGGAACGGCTGCGCACCGATCTGTCGATGACGCTATTTCTCAGCGAGCCAGAAGACTACGACGGCGGCGAATTGGTGATCGAGGATCACTATGGCCGCCAGACCGTGAAACTGCCTGCGGGGGATATGATCCTCTATCCGGCCACCAGCCTGCATGAGGTCACCCCCGTGACCCGAGGGGTGCGTGTGTCGTCGTTTTTCTGGCTGCAAAGCATGATCCGCTCTGACGCGAACCGCCGCATCCTGTTCGATCTGGATCAATCCATTCAGGCGCTCAGCGACAGCATCGGGGCAAATGATTCAGAAACGGTGCGTCTGACTGGCATCTATCACAACCTTATTCGCACATGGGCCGAGACTTAAACGATGAAGCTTTCTCTGGTTTTTCCCGCTGCTGCCCTTTGTATCGCCGCAGCCCCCGCCGCCGCTTTCGATCTTGAGACGGTGACCACGCTCCTTGAGCAGGCCGAGCATGACGAGATGTCGCCCCTTGGCATGTTCATGGCGGCCGATTGGGTTGTCAAAGGCGTCATGCTGTCGCTGCTCTTTGCCTCAGCTCTGGTCTGGGTGATCTTTGTCGCACGGGTGATGATCCAGCGATGGGAACGCGGCGTGCTGCGCCGCCGGTATCGCGATCTGGACAAGGCAGGCTCGCTGGTTGCGGCGCGTGCGCGTTTCGCCAAACGCAAAGGCGTCATGGGGCAGATGGTGCGCGCAGCCGAGCGTGAGCGCGCAGCCTCGGGCGCCAGTGCCGGGATGAAGTCCGGGATCAAAGCTGGGATCAAGGAACGCGCGGGGTCGGAAATCGCGCGGATTGAGGCCGGGGCCGCCCGGCGCATGGGGCTGGGGGCAGGGGTCTTGGCCAATGTTGGCTCGGTTGCACCCTTTGTTGGGCTGTTCGGCACCGTTTGGGGGATCATGAACAGCTTCATCTCGATCTCGGAAAGCAACACCACCAATCTGGCCATCGTGGCGCCGGGCATTGCCGAGGCGTTGTTGGCCACGGCCATCGGCCTTGTCGCGGCGATCCCTGCGGTGATTTTCTACAACATCCTCGCGCGGGGCTTGGGGGGCTATAAGGTGATGCTGGCCGATGCGGGCGCGCTGGTCGAGCGGACCTTGTCGCGCGATCTGGACCTTGCCGATGATGAGATGGCAGGGGCACGACCCGCCTACCATCTGGGGTCCGTTTCAGCCCCGGCGGCGGAGTAGGCGGCGTGGGTGCGCGGCTGCGCGGTGACGACGATGGCGATCTCAGCGAAAACAGCGAGATCAACGTCACCCCCTTTATCGATGTCATGTTGGTTCTGCTGATCATCTTCATGATCGCGGCCCCGCTGTCGACGGTCGACATCCCGGTGGAACTGCCCGTAGCGGTCGCCGAAGCCCCGGAGCGCCCCGCCGAGCCGGTTTTCATCACCATCACTGAAGACCTCGCCCTTTCAGTGGGCGAGACGGCCACGACGCACGACAGGCTTTATATCGACGTCGGCATCGCTACCTTGCAAAAACGCGACACGCGGATCTTCATCCGCGCAGATAAATCGGTGCCCTATGGTGAATTCATGCGGGTGATGAACATCCTGCGCGCAGACGGGTTTCTGAAAGTCGGGCTGGTCGGACTGGATGAAAATGTAGAAGAGGCAGCCACACCACAGCCGGAGGCGGCGCAGTGAGCCTGACCTACGCCTCGCGCAGCGTCAGGCCCGTTTTCTGGGGCGTCGCGATCGCCCTAAGCGGTGCGCTGCATGCAGGGCTTCCCGTCTTGCTGCTGGATCAGCCCCCCGCCGCAGAACCCGCCGAGCCCAAGACAGAGGGGATCACCGGCGCGGTGATGTTCGATCTGTCGGATATCATCGCGGCCCCCTCGGCCTTGCAAGAAGACAGCGTGGCGCAAATCGAGGCCCAGGATGCGCCGACGGTAACCGAAAGTCCTGAAGTCTTGGAGGCCGCCAAGGCCGCCGAACAGCCAATTTTAAGTCAGATACCCTATGACGTTGAGGACGAGAGCTTGAAATTCGGCGTGGCCGCCCCCGAGCCCGAAGCCGAGACGGAGGAGGTGGCCGAAGAGATCGCCGCCGAGCAGGACCCCGAGCAAATCGACGCGGAAAGCCAGATCGGCGCCGAAGCGCGGCAGGCTTCTGAGCAGTCTGTCGCCGGGGTTGAGGCAGACACCGAAACGGAAACCGCCAAGGCTGAAAGTGAAGGGCTGACCGCCGAACAGACGGAAGAGATCCGCGACTGGCAGAAAAGCATCGTGTTGTTGATCAGCGGTGGCAAAACCTATCCGGCCAAGGCGCGCAGCGACCGGATCGAAGGCGAGGTACAGGTGCGTTTTACGCTGGACCGCTACGGCGCGCTGATCGCGGCTGAGGTGGCGCAATCCTCGGGTTCAGAAATCCTCGACATGGCTGCCGTGCAGACGGTCAAGACGCTGGAAAAGATGCCCACGCCGCCCAGCTATCTGAAAGGCGACGAATTCACGCTGATCATCCCGCTGCGTTATAGTTTCAGGTGAACTATATCGCGTTCTATGTCTTGCACCGCCGCGCAGCCGCTTAGCAACATAGCGATTTCCAACTCGTCACGCAGCAAGCGCAACACATGGCTGACGCCCAGATCGCCAGCCACCGCCAATCCGCAGGCGATGGGCCGCCCGATCAAAACGGCCTTTGCCCCGAGGGCCAGCGCGATCAGGATGTCGACCCCGCGCCGGATGCCTCCGTCCATCAACACTGGGTAATCCGGTCCGACCTTGGCAACTATGGCGGGCAGGGCGCTTAGCGTTGAGGGCGCCCGGTCCAGCACCCGGCCACCATGGTTTGACACGATGACGCCCGCCGCGCCGATCCTCTGCGCCTGCGCTGCATCCTCTGGATGCAGGATGCCTTTCAGCAGCAGCGGAGCCTCTACCGTCTCGATCAGCCGAGCGATATCAGCCCATGTGGGCAGGGTCTCGGCGATGTGGTCAAAGATGATCGACTGCGCGTCTTCACGCGGCGTGAAGGCAGGCGGCGTGAACCGCGCGAGATTGACCGCGCTGACATCGGGCGGCAGCTGAAACTGCGCCTCGATTTCGCGGTCCCGCACCCCTTGGACGGGCGCATCAATGGTCAGGATCAATCTGGTGAAACCCGCGTCCAGTGCCATCTGCGCAAGCGCTTGCGTGGCCTCTCTGCTCCCCAGCCAGTGCAGCTGAAACCAGTCACTGCCGGGGCCGCTGCTGCGCACCCTGTCGAGCGGTTCGCTGCTCTGCGCGCTCAGCACCATCTTGATCGACTGGGCCTCGGCCGCGCGGGCGGTTGCGCTCTCGCCTGCGTCATGCAGCAGTTGGTGATAGGCAAAGGGCGCAATCAGAAAGGGCGCAACAAGCTTTTGTCCCAGCAGCGACACCTCTGTCGACCCGCCCCGCAGATCGCGCAACATCCGTGGCGTGACCTCAGCCTGCTGAAAAGCGGTTTCATTGGCTGTAGCGGTCTGCCCATCCCCGGCACCGGCCAAGAAATATGCGCGGTTGCGCGGGCTCATCCCTGCGCGTGCACGGCTGTAATAATCGTTCAATGTGCAGGGCAATTGGTCTGGATCAGGCGCTGTAAAACTCAATGTTCCGGCTCCATGCAACGCCCGACCCTGTAAGCCGCCAAAGCCTAAGCTTCGGCGGACAGGCGCTATTTACCGCAATTGGATGCTGGGTAAAACCCAATGCTGGCCTGATCGGCTCAGAGGATGAAAATTCCCAACATCGGTTTTGTCATGAACCTGCGCCGCCGCGCGCCCCGCCCGCGCTGTACCATTTCGCTCAAACCGCCTCACGCCGCTGCGCATCCCTTACCAAAGCTGATGGGGTGGATGGCTCCTGCGTCAACCGGCGTCGCAATGCGCCATAGTGCAGTTGTCAAAATCTGCTTATGAGAGGAGCCACCCCATGCAAGTTACCACAATCGGCGTTGATCTGGCCAAGAACGTTTTCCAGGTCCATGGGATCACCGCGAGCGAAGAAGTCGTGTTCAACAAGCCGCTGCGACGAACGCAATTTCTGCCGTTCTTTGCAAAACTGGATCCGTGCCTGATTGGCATGGAGTCGTGCAGCAGTGCGCATCATTGGGCCCGTGAACTGACAGCTCTTGGTCACGAGGTTCGGCTGATTCCGCCGATGTATGTGAAGCCATATGTCAAACGCGGTAAGTCTGATGCCATTGACGCCGAAGCAATTTGCGAGGCAGTGACCCGACCCACCATGCGGTTTGTTGCGACCAAAACAGTCGAGCAGCAATCCCTGTTGTCGCTACATCGGGCGCGTGACCTTTTGGTGCGCCAAAGAACGCAACTCATCAACAATCTGCGTGGTCTGGTCGCGGAGTTCGGCATCTTCATTCCTAAAGGGCTGGCCCGTGTGATTGGATTTGCTGAGGACATCACTCTTGGTGAAGTGCTCGACTTGCCAGACATCGCCAACGAGGTGATCC
>NZ_LWER01000148.1:0-18941 GCF_001634775.1 Sulfitobacter sp. HI0027 | reverse complement strand
TCGCTCCAATCGAATTGGAAGGCTTCGCCGGGCGCGAACACCAAAGGCACGTAGGTGCCGCGCCCCGTCGTCTGTTCCGCTCGATGCCGATCTTCACGCCATGCCCGGGCGAAAGCTGCTACGCGTTCATAGGAGCCATCATATCCCAGCTTCACCAGATCAGCATGCATTTGCTTCACTGTCCGCCGCTCTTTGCGTGACTTCCGCGTCTGGATTAAAAGCCAGGCTGACAGCCGATCCGAATAGGGATCCAGCTTGCTTGGACGCTTGGGCGTCTTGAACTGCGGTTCCACCGCACCTTCACGCAGATACTTCTTTATCGTGTTCCGAGACAAACCCGTCCGCCGGGCAATCTCCCTGATTGGCATCTTGTCACGCAATGCCCAGCGTCGAATGACACTCAAAAATCCCATGTCGATCACTCCAAATCCCCCCAACCAAAACCGTCGGGGAAGTGTGTTCACATGGGTCAATTCTCAGTGACAATTTATGGGGCTACCGGGTCAGTTCTCAGTGACAATCAACACCCCAAGGTCTCCAACGAACCTCACTGCGGGGCCGCACAGGTAACGCAATGAAATTATTAAATTTTCAATAGAAAAAGTCTTCTCGCGGCGCGAAAAAATATGCGCACCGCGAAAAAATATGCGCTCACCTACACCCCTGTAGGACACCGCGTAATCGTGCGCACTGTATCTCTAATTATTAGATAAATTCGTCGGTTCAGGCCCAATAGTTTGCGTTCCATTCGCCCAAAGAATTGCGCGTTTTGCCCACAATATTGCGCGTCAAATATGACGCTCAGGGTCGGCTACCGACTAACATTTTATACTTTGACTTCGAACGGTAGTCCAGCGATCAGAAACGTTGAAAGCCGCCAAGGGATCCCTTGGCGGCTTATATATCGTGCTTGAGCAGGAGTGTTGGTCAGGTTGGTGAAAGCGCAATCATGCGTGCGATGTCACCGGTCCGGATCAGATGTCCGCGGGATGAAGTTCCTGCTGGCTGAGACCCGAGCGATGAGACCCCGCGATCTGCGAAGGAAGCGAGGAGCTTTCGTGAGGTTGTTTTGCCTTCCCTTGCCAAGTCCGAGACCACCTGGAATTTACGACGGAACTGCGCGAGCGCGCCCTCAGAAATTTGCCAGACGACTAACGATCCCCGTTTCCCTCGAGTCGCCTGAAGCAAACCTTGCTCGCACCATCCGGTGACGCATTCTGATTTCCAACCTGAGAATGCCGCAACCTCTCCGGCAGTCCATGCGCGAGCACCTCCATGTTTTTGCAAAACACGGTCGATCTCCGCTGCGCTGAAGAGAGCGTCGCCAAGGCTATCATCTTCACCGAATTTCGCGGCTCGAAGCTCTTGGTCAGCGATCAGGCGATAGATCTTTAGAATCGCGGATCGGTCTGTCGTTCTGCGCAGACTGATCTTCCGAAAGGCAACCAGCGCATCGGCTTCGACAATTTGGTTAACGGCCTCGTGTCGGATACGATCCGTCGCAGTGCGGATATATTCGAGGTCGAAATCCCCATCAATGCAAGGATGCGCCGGCATTCTGCACCCTGTCCCGAAGAACTCTGCCTCCTCCATAAGCTCGAACTGCTTTCTCGAAACACCAAGTGTGTTCCGAACCTTTTCCTTGGACGCGGCCCGGGCTCGCAGTCCACGAACCTCTTCGATATCCTGCATTCTAACGATCGTATGGAGGTGGCCCGTGCCCGATCTTCCTTGCGAGCCCAGCAGAGTTCCGCCCCGGACTGCCTCAACAATCCTCTCGCTGCGTATGCCCAAAATATCTCCACCGTGGGCTGCGCTCACCCATTCGGAGCCTTCATGGCGCCGACCAGTTTTGTATGCGTCACCACATATGGTGCTGACGACGAAGAGGCACTGAGATCGCAATGTCTCAGCCAGCAGGCCTTTCTGGTTGAGCAAGCCGCGATACCATGCACCCAAGCGAACAGCGGCGGTCATTCCTTCCGCACCCGGGGTATTCCACCTCTGCACTACATGATCGTCGAATGCTTTCGGCCAATCGAGAAGTAGCGGCTCGATAGGCGTCAGGCGCTTGCGAGCTTCTGCAAGGGTTTTGGGGTAGGTTGCCTTGCCTTCCTTACCAGTCCGTGCCCGAGCCATGTTGGCGGACAGAAACCACACGGTACGAGCAGTGTGTAGGCCCTCGTCAGGGCCAACGTCATTTCCAGCGAAGTGACCCGAGCACCCCCCTATCATCCTGGCAATTTCGATCTCGAATGCGCTGCCCGGCACAGCATTCGCCTCTCCATAGGAGGCGCCGCACAGGCAGCCTGCATACCCGTCACCGAGCAGTGTCAAAGCGTCACCGCAACCAGGACATTCATCGATAAGCTGGCATGCGTGCTCGGCACATGTCGTAACCAAAGCGTGCCGCCACTCTTTTCGCCGAGGTTGACGACCGGCAATACACTTCGGGCAAACCGGGTCGCGGTGCATTCGATGGAATGCCCAGTCGAGGGCAGCATCTTCCGGGCGCGTGCCAGGCAGGATCTGCTCCAGAGTTGCCAAATCGAGATCGAGATCCGCAGCCAAGCGTTGGGGCTCCTCGACTGTAGTGCGCCCATAAGTCTGCCCGAGCATCGTCAGGAACCCCCCTGCCTCAGGGAAGCCTTCCGCATCCGAGCGCCGCTTGATGTAGCCGAGGAGACTCTCGTCTTTGCAGGGGGTCATTCTGTCAGCGCCTCTTCGTCTGCATGTCGGAAAGCGTCGAGCTCAAGCGACGAATTCGGATTGGGCAACTGCAATCCTGCGTCCCTCATGACTTTGGCGTAAGATCGTAGGAGAACGTCATCTTGCGGAGGGTCGGGGTCGAAGATCGGTGCAAGACGAGACAGCCCCTGAAGTCTTACGCGGGCTGCCGTCCCTATATCTGATAGAGCCAATACCTTAGACCCAGCGGCCTTTCGAATAGCGATCTCGAGCAGCTCAATCACCATGCCGACGCGGCCTCCAGTAGCTGCGAAGAGGCGGCGGGTCATATCGTTCCAATCAAACTCGAGTGAAAAGTCGAGATCGTTAAGATAGTCGAAAATGGTGTAAATTACCGTGGCAAACTCGTTCCGGTCGCTGGCGTTCGTCCAACGGTAAGGGTGGAGCTCGATTGTAGCCATAGATCGGGCCGCGAACTGCTCGTTCTCATCGATAAGACGCTGGAACTTTGGTAGGCCCATCAGAATAAGAACTACACCTGACCGATCAATGATGGATTTAAAGTGATCGGCAGCGGCGCGGCGGGTAAGGTTGGCGCCGGGCTCGGCGCAGTGACTGCACTCGTCAAGCGCCACAATCCGAATGTCGCGCTGTTCAAGAAGTTTATACATCCTGTCCCGCAAAAGGGGGAGTTTTGGATTCGCTCCAACATCTCCCATGGTCCGAATGACAGATGCGTAGAGTTCTGTATCGTTCGGCTTTGGCGATACTTCACCCAAAAGAAAGTCAGGTGTTGGTATCATGTAGCCAGGTCCGGCTCTGTCCTTCGACAACCGTTTGTGAACCGCTAACAATGTATCGGATTTCCCTACGCGTGACGGGCCAAGAAACGGGATGCATATGCCATCCGATCCCGCCAGTTCAATTGCCTCAAGCATTTGATTAAGTGCTTTGTCATAGCGAGCGTGTGAAATCTCCAGGCCCTTTAGAGTATGCTCCTTCACGTCGACCCTCCTCGTGTGGAAATCCGGTTACGCCGCTTTGGGGCGAACACCGTTATTGAAGGAGGGGTGACAATGCCTTCCGCCAATGGGCCATTCGAGCCGCTGCTGCGATCAGTGATCTCAGCATCACGACGCTTGCGTTGGGCCTCATGGCGCTCTTTGCGCGCCTTGGTCGTTGCTTTGGACGGCTTGTGATGCTTGCCCGCCACGAGGGCCGCGAGGACTTCAGACGCAGCGAGGTAGTCGTCGGGATCACGCCGATTAAGGGCAATGATACGGTCCCGTTCTGCAACGGAAATTGCAGGCATGTCGGGGTCCTTGCAGGGGACATAAAGTCCTTCTCCAGATACCGGATGAGAGACAATTATCGCCCGGATGTCAGCGGGATTGATGCGAACCTCGACTACCAATTTACCTTTCGTGTCTTTCTCCAACATCTCAAGTTCCCTTGAGGAATACTGAACGTATCCCACCTCGATTCCGTATTGGTGGAGGGTTCTTTTCTCCGCGTGGTGGAAGAATATCTGAGTAAGAACATCTTTACTCGGGGGGTCTGGAACGTAGTCTTTAGTTAAAAGACGTTGCCAGCTCTCGATTGGACTTTCTCGGCGCTTCAGCGGCGATTGCACACGCCGGCGCGGGGTGACGCCGTAAACGTCGTATCGCCACACTTGAACCTTTTGGACGAACTCCTCGAAGGTCCAGCATGCCTCTGCCTTTGCCCGGTCATAGCGTTCCAAGGAGGACATCTCCCTGGTTTGTGTTGCACCTTCAAGCTTGGTCACGAAATTTTTGAGCGTCGACATAGCGCGCTCGACGAATGGCTTTTTCTCAGGATGTCCTGGAATGTTCTTTTGCAGCTCAATGGCTGTTGTTGATAGGAGCCTATTGATAATGCTGCCTGAATTTTCGGAGCCTTGGTCTGCCACTACGGTCAGCGGATGGCCCGCCACGATCACCCGGTTCCTGATACCGAAGCGATCGAAAAATGCCTCGTCATTGCCTGTCATTGCCTCGTAAAGAACTGTCGCAGTTGTCAGACCGGTGGGGTTTCCTAACGAAACCACAAGTCCGACGATGAACCCGGTCGCCGCATCGACTGCCATCGTGATCCATGGTCTGATCAGTTTACCATCGTAGATAACGAAGATATCGGCCTGTGTGGAATCAATCTCAAGGCGATCGTAGGCGTGTTCGATTTTTTGAAAGCGGCCAGCTTGAAGAAGGGCTTTTCGAGCTGCTTTCTTGCCCAGTCTCGATTTCAGAACATCGGAATGCGGAACGTAATTTTTAAGTATAGATTCTACAGCTTTCCAGCCGTGATTGCCCGCTTCAACATCCGGCAGTTCAGAGCATTTTGCTAAATATCGCACCCGCGATGTTCTCACCAAGTCGGTCATCGTCATACGGTCGGAGGAAAGATAGGCCTCTTCCAGGAGCTCGAGGACGATCTCCTTGAATAAGTCATCGTAGCGAGCCACTTTGTTCCCGGACTGGAAGCGGTTGTCGATCAGGCCAAGACTTCCTTTCGACACGAAATTCTTGCGCCAGTTTTGAACCGCCCTTACCGAAGGAAGAGCCGATGCGCGTGGAGAGAATCGCGGATCGCTCTGCAGGTAATTTTCTATCGCGTCCATTATATCCGGCCACTTCAGGCCCTGGTTTTGATACTTCTGGACCAGTTCGAGTATACACCTACGGAAAGCCGCTTCCGAAGTTTCATGGATGCTCATTATCCTGTCACAGAATATCGGATCTTGTCCCTCTGACACATTTCCTTTTGTGATCTGCCGATGAAATTCTTCAAGGGTGATCTCTGTCTGCGTCCCGTTCAAATCGAGGATGACAGCCGGCTTTCCTTGGACACGCCCTATCACTCGGTACAGTGTCTCGCCGTCCCGCAGATAGCGGCCGTCATATGCCTGCAATTGGTTCATAGCGGTAGGACCTGAAGATGCGATACATCACCGTCGGCGCGAACGAGCTTGGTTCGATCGCCGAGAGCTGTGAGGGAGAGGTCGGTTGCGATAAGTCCTTCGAAGAGAGCCGCACAGATTTCCGAACCTGTCACGCCGAAGGACCGCCGCGCCTCGCCGAATGAAAGGCTTTGCGGGAACTGAGTGTCGATCCAAGCATGTCTCTCTGGCGTTAAGTGTCGGGTCTGAAGTGTTCGAAGAATTCGCAGATTGTGGTGGTGAGCCCGAGTGAACGTGGTCTCAGGTACCAGAATGAGCCGATGACCCAGTTCTCCCATTGCTCTGGCTACGCGCGAAAACTCGGGGTTGCTGCGGAGCCAGAGGCTATGTTTCCCTTCGACGTAGACGTATTGCCCGTTCACAAGCTGGAATATGAAGTCAGGCGTGTAGGTCCAAGGCTTGTAGCGCGTCCCGAGTACCGCTTCTTTCAGATCACTCTTCTTCGAGAAGGTTTCGCCTGTGTTGAGATCAAAGGTGATGGGTTGAGCGGCGAGCCGACGAACCCTGGGGTCTACTTCAGCTGCCACGACTATGATGGATTCACCGTTGCATTCAGTGTCGACAATACCGGCTGCCTTTCGGCAGGCCTGACGGTTCACCTTCTTTTGCAGACCGCGGGTGTAGATCGTGCGAGCAGGCTCGTTATGAATGTGGTCATCATACTGCATTTTTAGTCCTTTTTAACGAGGAGCGTTGTCTCATGCGAGAATAATGGGTCGACTTAGTAGCGTTGGGAAATTGATCGGGCGATTTTAGGTCACCTATCAATCGTCCCGACTATCTATAACTATTACACTTATAATAATCATAAGGGAAGAGGGTTAGTTGAAGGCCTTGAAAAGTAAAAAGAAAAAACCTTCCTCGGTAGGCGGCAGCCACTGGCTGACCATAGGAGGATCTGCGCTGAGCGCGGCGCGTATTCATGGTGATTCGCGGAGTTTATATGCAGCCGATGCGTTGGAGGAATTCGCTGCCAAACATGGAAAAAGCGTCCATACGATCAGAAAGATAATAGATGCGACAGCTTGGGTGGAAGACTTTTACCCAGAATTGCTTGCCTCCCCACCTAAAAGGTTCCCGCTGACGCAGGCGTTACAGATGCGCGCCATCTATCGACTCGACCCCGAACGAGCAAAAAATATGGCAGCTGCGGTTTTTGACGGGAAGTTGACTGGTCGAGAGCTCACCGAGATTTTGGACGAGGTGAGGGAGGGCCGGTATCGGCCTGCAAGCGAAGCAGTGGCCAGCTCATACAAGAAGGCGGCGGTCAGTCCCCATCAGCAGAAGGTCCCTCGGACGCCAGATCTGGAATCCCGTGTTCAGACGCTACTGAGCCCACTGCTCAATGAGCGGGGGCTCTTACCAAAAATGGAGGTTAGAAGCGGGTCCGAAATCCGGCCGAAATGCGATTTTGTTATCTCAGATAGCGGCACCCCGAAGATTGCAGTTGAAGTCAAGGCTTTCCCCTCTCAACCCTCGATGAAGCGCTTGCTCGAACTGCTTGGCTCATTTCTTCTCTGGCAATCAAAGGGGCTTAGCGTGTGGCTATTTGTACCTCGTGAGGCCTCTGCGGGCATCAGTGAACTGCAGGGTATGATTTCAGATGGTGGTCTTGATCCCATAGAGGTCTTTCTGGTGGAGCAAGAAGGCGTGACCCAACATAAGGCATCGGGTCAAGTACTGTAGCGCTGTTACAGTCATCAGTCAGTTGTGAGGGCTTCAGCCATCAACTGGATCGTTGGTAGCATCGAACAGTTTGTGCTATGATGATCCTCATACACGCATACGGATATGGTAGAGAAACAAGATGCTCGAATCCATTACAAGCGAAGAACTAACCAGCTTTGGTCTGATTGGGACCAGCGTACTGGTCATTGTCGGAAGCCTGCTTGCAATCATACCCAAACGCAAAAAGAGACCGGATATCGATGTGGACGCGGCAGTGCGCAATGCGCCCTACCACCTGCTTGATAAGCTTTGACAGGGTCATCAGCGAGCAATTTCAGACGGCGGCTTCGAATAACTCTTCACCCCGAGCTAAGCATTTGGCCTGCCAATAGTGGGGGGGCTTGAAGTCGCGGCCCCGAGATACCCCAGCCTGCAGATTTTCGCGCAGTGTTGAGCCGTACTTGAAGTGGACTGCAGGAGTTTTCGGTCAGTAAGGCGCCATCTGACCGAGCAAAGTTTCGAACGTCTCAGGGGGCAGTAGCTTAAGGTCAAATGTGATCTTCTGCGCACCTCCGAGGGCTAACAGATTTTGCGTGATCGCACCGGCACCATCCTCGCCAACATTTCCGCCTTGAACGTCTTCGAGACCACCGACAACAAGCTGCTGCTGAGAACCCAGGCCTTGCCACGAGGCGAGATCACGAGGCACTTCGCTAATAGATCAGGGCGGCCCCTTATAGCTGGCGTAGGAGCAGATGCCCTATCGAGCTCCTAATCCTATCGCCCCGCCCGGCGCATCTTAATCCGGTCATCCATGCGGTATTTCATCATGAAGAAAGGCATAAACCACGGCTTGCCATTGTAGAAAGGAATGGCCGCTGGCGGTTGGAAATCAAAAGCAGAAGGGGCTTCGTTAGTGTTCCCCAGAATCTTCTGTGCTGCCTTGCGTCCGATCCAAGGCGCCCAGACAACCCCGGAACCGCAAAATCCAGTCGCATAGATCAAGCCTTTGCTCTCGAAAATCCGGGGGATCATGTCACGGTGCATAGCGACCTTTCCATACCAAGTATGCGAGATGCCAAAAGGCTCAAGTTCGGGGAAGAGGTCAAGCAGGTTGCGGCGTAGATAGGCAACCGGCTTGGTGGGATCCTCAAGGTTGGACCCGTCTCGTCCACCAAACAGGATACGCGTACCATCCGGGGAGGGACGAAAGTAAAAGCCGAGCGTGCGCGTGTCGTTCAACATCATGCGACGCGGCATGAGTTTGTTCATCAATTCAGGCGGCAAAGGTTCCGTAGCAATGATCCGACTGCGCACCGGTACGATGCGACGGCGCAACCAAGGCACGGCTCCATCCGTGTAGCCATTCGTACAGACAAGAACCTGCCGCGCAGAGACCTGACCTCGGGCGGTGCGCACAAGAAAGCCCGTAGTATTCTGTTTGATGCTCTCAACAGCTATGTCTGAATGCACAACGACGCCTGCAGCCTGAGTCACTCGCAGCAGTTCGGCAATGAACTTCGCGGGGTGAAGGCCGCCAATATCCATGCGCACACTACCGCCCCGAAAGAAGTCCGTGCCGATATACTTGTGCTGCTCAGATTGCGGGACAGCGTAAGATTCGACCCCTAACTTTCGCTCCAAATACTCGGCATTGCGCGCCATCCGCTCATAGTCATCAGCGCCGAGCGCGCCGCCGAACCGACCGACCTGAGCAAAGTCGCAATCAAGCCCCTCAGCGGTGATCATTTCGTACAGATGCTGCCGTGCGTCTCTTCCCTCGAGTGTGATGGCATCAGCGCGCTCTTGGCCAAATTTTCTCACTAAGGTCGCGTGATCGAGCCTGATGTTGCCGCTGGTAATGCCCCCATTGCGGGAGGAGGCGCCTTCGCCAGGGTGTTGCTTGTCATATATAGCTACCGATCGCCCGGCGCGGGCCAGTGTCAATCCGGCCGTCAGCCCTGCATACCCCGCGCCAATGATCGCGACATCGACACGCTTATCCAGCGGTACCTCTGGCAACGATGAGACAGGCGCGGCATCCCACCAATATGGCATGCAATTTAACTTGGTGCTTTCGGCGGACATCTTGGGGGCTCCTGCGGAGGTTATAAGTGACGATCAAATTGCACAGCGCCGATCACCCAAAGAATGCGGACCGGCGCGTCGCTATCGTTCCTGAATCCATGTTCCAGCGAACTGTCAAAAACAAAACTATCGCCTTCCTGCAGTACGGCGCTTTGGCCGTTGACGAAGAGCGTCAGTTCTCCTTCGAGAACCAGCCCTCCTTTCTCTGCGGGGTAGCTCAGAGCGGTATTGCCTGAGGTGGCCTCCGGCGCGATCGTCAGGATCATCATCTGCAAATGATGATTTCCTCCTGAGGTGAGCAATTCCTTTTTTAGCGAACCGAGATCAATATGCGGCCGATTTGCAGCGCGACGGAGGAAGGCAGGCTCTTCATCCAATCCATCAGCGCTGTCGCTGAACATTTCTTGCATCGGCATGTTAAGCGCGCGCCGCAATGCTGTGAGAACGCGCATTGACGGATTTGCAATGTCGCGTTCAATCTGGCTGATCATACCTACTGACACACCCGATTCCCGAGCCAGTTCTTGAAGGGACATGCCCTTTTCATGCCGCTGACGACGGAATGTTGCCCCAATAGGGGGCTCAGGACTGGGTTTTGATGTGGTCATGAGCAACCCTTGCAGAGATTAGCGGACACTGGATCAAGTGCCACCTGATGCCTTCAATAATGAAAAGCATAACGGATCATTGCAAGCTTATAAGTGAAAGAAGTGAAAAAATAGGCGTGACTAAACGTATTTTTCATTATAGCCGTTGTTGTAATTTCATTACTGAAAAAACGTCAGGGGCGGGCCGCAGTGATAACACAAGGCAAATTCTCCAAAAATAGGGCCGACTCAGCGATGTCAGATCCCGTGCTGTCGGTTCGCAATCTTACGGTTGATTTGCCCAAAGGGATGGAGCGCCAACATGCTGTACAGGATATTTCATTTGACCTTCCTCGCGGCGAAATCCTCTGCGTCATTGGCGAATCTGGGTCAGGCAAATCGGTAACCGCCAACGCGCTGATGGGACTGCTGCCGCCTTTGATGCATGTCAGTTCCGGCGAGATCCTTTTTCAGGGTCAGAACCTCCTGAAGCTTGAAGAGCCTGCTTTGCGCAAGCTCCGGGGCCGGGTCGTTTCAATGATCTTCCAAGACCCGCTGTCGGCTCTCAACCCGCTGATGACCGTCGGCGATCAAATCGTTGAAGTTATGGCGGCACACGGGGAAGGGACAACTGAGACGCGAGAAGAGCGTGCGCTCGAATTGCTGACCGAGGTTGGTTTGCCCGATCCGACACTGATGTTGCATCAATACCCGTTCCGTCTTTCTGGCGGACAGCGCCAGCGTGTGATGATAGCAATGGCTCTCGCCCTTGAGCCTGACATATTGATTGCCGATGAGCCCACCACTGCCTTGGATGTCACGACACAGGCGCAAATTCTCGAACTGATACAGAAAATTCAGCGCAAAAAAGGCATGAGCGTACTGTTCATTACCCATGACTTCGGTGTTGTGGCCGAGATTGCCGACCGGGTGATCGTCATGGAAAAGGGCCACATGGTGGAGCAGGGGGTTGCCGATACGGTGTTTGCTGCGCCCAAGCACGCCTACACCAAGCGCCTCATTGCCGCCGTACCACGTCTCAGGGAGACAGACCGCCCAAGTGCATCTGACAATAGAGATGAAACCGGTGAGCCTGTGCTGACAGTCGAAAAGCTTAATATGGTGTACCGGAGCGGGAGCGGCTGGTTTAGCCGCGTTCGCGAAGTCAAAGCCGTGCAGGATGCAAGTTTCACCCTGCGCCGGGGCCGGACGCTTGGGGTTGTGGGCGAGAGCGGCTCAGGCAAAACATCACTGGGTCGCTTGCTGATCAAGTTACTGGACAGCGACAGCGGCCGAATTCTTTACAAGGGACAAGACATCGCTTCTATGAAGGAAAGCGAATTCCGCACTCTGCGGCCAAAGATCCAGATGATCTTTCAGGATCCCTTTGCCTCTCTAAACCCGCGCTCCACCATTGGCCATATTGTAACAGTAGGTCCGATCGCTCAGGGCATGAAAAAAGCTGATGCCAGGGCTAAAGCGCTTACAATTCTTGAGAAAGTGGGCTTGGACGCCGGAGCGTTTGGGCGGTACCCGCATGAGTTCTCGGGCGGGCAGCGCCAGCGCGTCGGTATCGCGCGCGCGTTGATGTTTGATCCTGATGTGCTTGTGGCAGACGAAGCGGTTTCTGCACTCGATGTCTCGATCCAAGCACAGATCCTGAAACTGCTGGACAAGATTCAACGTGAGACCCAAGTGGCCATGTTCTTTATCACCCATGACCTGCGCGTCGCCAGCCAAATCTGCGACGATCTTCTGGTGATGCAGAAAGGCCGGATTGTTGAAGCCGGACCGCCGTCTCAAATCTTTTACGCCCCGCAAGACCCGTACACGCGCGAACTGGTCGCGGCCATTCCCGGCAACGACCACATTTTGCAGCAAGCGTGAAGTGAAATTAAAAGGAGGAGGAAAACAATGACCAAGAATATGAACCGCAGACAGGCGCTCGCGATGCTGGGCCTTACAGGTGCAGCAGGGGCACTCGCGCCGAATCTATTCGTCAACCCGGCTTTGGCTGCGCGTCCTGAAGCACCTACCGGTCAGATTGTGGTTGGTGTCAGTCAGGAACCAACTGTCTTCAATCCGCTCATGCCGCGGATCGAAGTCGATGATGGCGTCCAGCTCTCTGTGTTTGACGGTCTGGTTCGGATCAGCCCCGAGGGTGAATTTATTCCAGCTTTGGCGGCCGAGGTTCCTTCGATCGAAAACGGTGGCTTATCTGAAGACGGACTAAACTGGCACTTCAGGCTGCGCGACGACGTGAAATGGCATGACGGTGAGCCCTTCACCGCCGAGGATGTGAAATTTACCCTCGAATTGATCATGGATCCGAACTTCCGCAGTTGGCGGACCACAGGCCATGAGTTGGTGCGCGATATTGAGGTGGTGTCGCCGACCGAGATCAAATGGCGCATGGAGGAACCTTTCGCACCCTATATGTCGATTCTCATTGAGACCATGATGGTGCCCAAACATATCCTTGAGCCCTTGGAAGACCGAAACGAAGCGCCCTTTAACCAGGCGCCCGTCGGAACAGGGGCGTTCAAGTGGGGCAGCCGTAAAGCGGGCGATCATGTGGAGCTTGTGGCCAACCCTGATTATTTCGGGGAGGGCCCCTTCGTGGAGCGGCTGATCTTCAAATACATCCCCGATCTGACTGTGCTTTATACACAGTTCAAGAGTGGCGATATCGACATCATCAGTAACCAATACATCACGCCCGACAACTATGCCGAAGCAAAGACCCTGGCCGGGAAAGAAGTCAGTGTTGTGCCATCGCCAACCGTTGAATCGGTGTTTTTGAACAACGAAAAGCCTCAGTTTCAAGACAGTGCTGTGCGCAAGGCGATCTATGCGGCGATCGATAAGCAGACGATTATTGATGCGCTCTACTACGGCTTGCCGACACCCAGCGAGAGCTATCTGCCGCAACAGTCCTATTATTACAATCCCGACCTGCCCAAACACGAGTTCAGTTCCGAAACAGCAAACAAAATGCTGGACGACGCAGGATGGGAACGCGGAGCCGACGGGATCCGTGCAAAGGATGGCGTGCGTCTGTCCTTCAGCAACTCAACGACCTCTGGCAACCATTTGCGCGAACAGGCACAGCAGTTCATCCAGCAATCCCTTGGAGACGTCGGGATCGAGATGACGATCGAAAACAAGCCACCAGCGGTCATGTGGGGAGAATACTGGACCCAATCGCAGTTCGATTCCGTGATCGTCGGCATCGTTTTCACGACCGGCGCGGATGCAGACGTCACGGTACGTTTTGCCTCCGATGCCATCCCTGCCCAAGGCGGGCGCGGGTCGAACACTGGCCAGTATCAAAACCCAGAGGTCGACAAGCTTCTCGAAGAAGCCGGGCGTATTTTTGATCAGGGAAAACGCAAGGAAATCTATGGTCAGGTCCAAGAGATCATCCGTGAAGACCTACCTTTGCTGCCGCTCTTTCAGTATGCGACCGTGCGCGGTCACAAAGAAGGGCTGAAAGGGATCGAAGCCAACATCAATACGCGCATCGATACTTGGAACGCCGCCCAATACTACTGGGACCAGTAATCGTCTGGCGGGGCGCTGTTTCTGGCACCCCGCCGCTTTCACCTCGCGGAAAAGGCAAACTCAAGAATGGCTGGATTTCTCGTAAAACGCCTTTGGCAGAGCATCGTACTTTTGATCATTGTCTCGATGATCGGTTTCGGGGTGCTTCACCTGACCCCAGGCGGCCCCTTGTCGCAATACGCGCTGACCCCCGGCATGACACAGGAAACGATGGACCGTATCGCAGAGCAGATGGGGCTCAATCGGCCGCTGCCGATCCAATACCTCGATTGGGCCTGGCGTCTGCTTCAAGGTGATTGGGGTACCTCCTATCGAGACCAGCAACCTGTTTTGACGGTGATCGGGCGCCACCTTTTCGCAACCTTGCTGCTAATGGTCAGCTCGACCGTGATTTCGATCGGATTGGGGACTTGGATCGGTATCCGCGGTGCGACGCACCGCTACTCCACGTTTGACTATACCGCGACCGTCGGTGCTATGATTGCTCTGTCGATCCCGACATTCTGGTTCGGCCTTGTTGGCATCTATGTTTTTTCGCTTAAGCTGGGATGGCTCCCAGCTGGTAACATGTACACGATCGGCGATGGATCTGCGCTCGACTATCTACACCACCTTATCCTGCCAAGCATCGTGCTCGCTTTGGTCAATATCGCCATCTGGAGCCGCTACATGCGCACCGCGACATTGGATGTGATCAATCAGGATTTCGTCAAGACCGCCCGGGCGAAAGGTGTCAGCGAACGCCGCGTGCTGATGAAGCATGTGGTGGGCAACGCACTCCTGCCAATGATCACCCTCGCGGGGATGCAGCTGCCCAACCTCTTAAGTGGCGCCCTGGTGACCGAAACGGTCTTTACTTGGCCCGGAATGGGGCGGCTATTTCTCGATAGCCTTGGTTATAACGACTACCCGGTCGTCATGGGCCTCCTGATGTTCTCCGCCATTCTCGTTTTGCTGGGCAATCTGATTGCTGACCTCGTCGCAGCCTCCATTGACCCGCGGATCCGCCTCGCATGAGCTTGCGACCACCTGCGAAGGAATACGTCAAATGACAGCCGTTGAAATCCATACACACAAGCATCGCTGGTGGCGCAGTCGGGGCGTGCAGCGATTCATGCAGCACCGCCTGGCGATCGTGGGCATGGTGATGCTGCTTCTTCTCACCTTGGCCTGTATCGTTGGGCCGTATCTACTGCCATATGATGAGCTCTACATTGATTTGCGGGCCCGCTTTTCACCACCGCTGAGCGGCGACCATTATTTCGGTACCGACCCCTTGGGTCGTGATATCGCCGCACGATTGTTGATGGCCGGACGCATTTCACTGCTGGTCGGTTTCTTCGCCATGGTGTTATCGACCGCGATTGGGACGGTCATTGGCGTTGTCGCAGGATATTACGGCGGCAAGGTAAACTCGGCCCTAATGCGCTTCGTTGACGCTTTCCTCGCCTTTCCCTCAATCTTCCTGTTGTTGGCCTTGGCCGCCTTCATCAATCCAAGCCCAGTCATGATCACGATCATTATTGCCGTCACCAGCTGGATGGAAATTGCGCGGATCGTCGAAGCCGAGGTGAAGTCCCTGCGTGAACGCGACTTCGTCATGGCAGGCCGAATGCTGGGGCTGCGCAATTCCCATATCATGTTCCGCGAGCTGCTACCCAACATGGTGGGCCCCATCATCGTGGCGGCGACGCTGACCGTTGCCCGCGCGATCCTACTTGAGGCCTATATCAGTTTTCTGGGATATGGCATCCAGCCACCGCTGCCCAGTTGGGGCAATATGCTGAATGGCGCACAACAATATCTCGCCACTGCCCCTTGGCTGGCCATCATCCCTGGCATCACGATTACCATCGCCGTGACCAGTTTCAACTTTATCGGTGACGGGCTGCGCGACGCTCTGGACGTGCGCAACGATCCCGCCTGACAATCGGAGGCCCTCTTGACCTTTCTTGCCAATCTGGACCGCCCTCGGGCCGAAATGCTGCGGACAAAGTTTGCAGATCTCATGCCTGAAGTCACTGTAGCGATCTCAGATGAGCCCTATGAAAAAACCAGTGTGCGCTACATGCTGACTTGGCAAGTGCCAGACGACATCCAAACCGCTTACCCCAACCTTGAGGTGATTTTTTCACTCGGCGCGGGCGCGGATCAATTTGTGATGTCCCAAGTACCGGACAGCGTTCCGGTCGTGCGCCTGGTCGATGAGGGTCTGACGTCGATGATGCAGGAATATGTAACGATGGCGGTTCTTGCCCTGCACCGCGATCTGCCGGGCTATATCGACAACCAGCGCCAGCAGAAGTGGGAACGTGTCTCAGTTCCTCCATTCACCCGTGATCGCCGCGTCGGGCTCATGGGTTTGGGCGAATTGGGAAAAGGCGTACTTCGAGCCCTCGCGCCCTTTGGGTTTGCTCTTTCCGGATGGGCGCGAAGCGCGCATCAGATCGAGGGCGTCACTACGTTCCACGGAGACGACGGTTTGCCCCGTTTTCTCGGACAAACCGATATTTTGGTTTGTTTGCTTCCTCTGACCTCATCCACCCGCAATATACTGGACAGAAACTTGTTCAATCAGTTACCTGATGGCGCGGCACTGGTACATGTCGGGCGTGGTCAGCAGTTGGATCATGAGGCTCTGACCGAAGCGCTCGACGGAGGTAAGCTCCGTGCAGCAGTCATTGATGTTACCGAGCCGGAACCTCTGCCCGAGGGGCACCCCTTCTGGCATGATCCGCGCATCATGCTCACCCCGCATATCGCCTGTATTACGCGTTTAGAAACGAGCCTGCCTGGAATCTGCGAAAACCTGAAGCGGCATCAAGCAGGTCAGCCCCTGAAAGGCGTTGTCGACAAGTTTCTCGGATATTAGACCGCATCGAGCGTATGAGCAGGCTCTTTATGTCGAAGGAAAGACCAAAGTCTCGAACGGCCCTCAACGGACATTTACCGACCAGCCAACTTGCTGCTTTTGCAGCCCGCAAAACCGACATTCATACGTTGCTCTACTCAATTTCCGAGCATAAATCTTCACTCTCTAAACGATTGAAGGTGCCAATGCCGTGTGAGTGTGCATAAGTCTTAATTAGCGCAGGCCTTTCCGTTACTTTACTCGTCGCTGCTCAATCGTACCGGCCGCGAATGTATGCATGATCCGGGACTGACATTGGGACTGTGATGCCACCATCGCGCTTTGGCCTGGTCGCTTCCGCGAACATGATCATGTCCACAAAGTAGAATATCACTGAACGAGCGAGCTTCAGCGAGTCCAGTGTCATCCGCTCAAATTCCATGATGTCCTGATGGTCCACTGCGAGCGAAGGGGATTTGCGTTCTTGCTTGCCAAAATCATGAAGCACCGTGAAGCGGTGGGTGGAGGAATTTCGATAGCTCTTGTGCGCCTCCATGATGCCGACACCTCGGCTTTTATCACTCGACATATCATGGAAGATATTGTGTAGGGCTATCAGGCCGAAATTGCCCTTGGCAAGGCATCGAGCGATTTCATCGTGAATCCGAAACGATCCGCCTTTTTCTGTGCGTCCCCAGAGCGTTGCGAAACTCACCTTATGAGCCTTGGGTATTTTCAGATAACAAGCGATGGCGACTGCAACTTTGTCCAGGATGTCGAAGGCGATGCGCTGCGCACTGGTCAGTGCCGAATAGCGCACCCCATAAAGCGCGTAATCCAATGTGTCCCCGTGGGTCGTAGTCTCAAAGTAGGGCGTGTCAGTGTCATCTTCGAGGACCTCAAAGTAGACCTGCCGGGCAAAAGCAAAATCGGCCTTCATCACGTTCAGCATGGCATAGATTTCAGGTACGCCGTCCTCATCATCCATTGTTCTCGTAATGGTCGGGATGGTCAGCACATCGAAAATCCCCGCTTCAAAGCCTTCCGCGCTGCAATGCAAAAACAACGCAAGTTGATTCTTGGAGACGAACTGAAAATAGGGCTTGTCGATCGTTCCTTGTGAACTGGAAGGAAGCGCCTTTGCCATCGCGATTTGCTGCTGTGCGAATAGAAGCGCTGCTGTACCAGAGAAAGCGGTGAGCGTGCCTAAGTTACGCTCAATGTTTCCGGCGAGGGTGCGTATCCTATCGACGATCGTCGGTATATGGCCGTAACACCGGTATCTATGCGGGTCTGACTGGAACAATTCGCCAAGCTTCTGAAGCAACGTGAGCTCTTTAAGCATTGCTACGGCGTTCTGCGGATAGACATTTTGGGCTTCTCGAAAGTGGTCTAATGCCTCAATCCAACGAGAGGTATCCTGCAAGAGCGTGCCCATATTGGTTAGCGCCTGAGAGGCCAAATCAAACGGTGCATGTGGCGATCGAGCCGCCTCCCCGAAGCGAATTCGAGCCTGAAAGTGATCCTCAAAAGACTGGCCAAAATAGGGAGAGCACGGCCCATAGACCAGCCGTGCGCGGGTTTGCAGACCATTGGCGAGATTGTAGGCGAGGCCAGGGTCGGGCTCGGCATTCTTGCGCAACTCTTCCAGTATTTCCACGCCCCTGTTAATGGCTATGGAGTTGCCTAAGTACCCGCCACAGTCGATGAGGATGGCAGCGGAGGCAAAGGCTTCTTCGGGGCTATCTCCGAGCTCGCGAATCCGTGCCAGAGCGGCGGCAGGATCTTCATCCGCGAGAGCGTGTAGCTCTTCGATGAGTGAACGTCTCTCCATCTAAACCTTGATCTCCGCGACCGGGTTTCCGACAGCGAGCGCGTTCATGTATTTCATTCTGAATCGTCCTGAATAGATTCGGGCAAAAAATCGGATGTGAATAGGTTGCCTTGGCTTGCGATCTGACTGCTCAGGATCGAAAACTCCTGTGTTTTTCTCGAAGCTAATAATCTCCGCAAGCTTGTGCAGCAAGAATGTGGAGGGATCTGGCTACCCAAGTCCGCTTTTGCTTACATGGCGTCCAGGTTCGCAAGAGTAGCGAACGCCCGTTCTCCGCCGATTCTGTGGAAAAACAGCGTGTTGCTTTCGCAGAAAGCTGCGCTTTGAAGAGCGCGCGAGCGCCTTTCCTATCAGGCTTTGCGCGTTTGCTGCGGTGCAGGAAAAATCTTAGCCAGTTTGCGGAGGTTTTGGGCGGTGGCGGCGAGGAGGAATTCGTCATTTGCACCGCATGGGCCGCGTAATCGCAGTCGTCCCAGCCCGAGAATGCGTTTGAGGTGGGCAAAGAGCATTTCGACCTTTTTCCTGAGCTTCATCGCAATCTGATATTCTTCAGTTTTGGCCAAATCTCTGGCAACCTGACGCGCGTCTTCGTGCTCCTCGCGGGTGATCTTGCGCGCCTCAGCGTTGGGGCAGCATTTTTGCTTGGACGGGCAGACCTGGCAGACTTCTTTCAAGGCGCGA
>NZ_LWER01000147.1:0-46964 GCF_001634775.1 Sulfitobacter sp. HI0027 | reverse complement strand
AGACACGCGAGGCGTTCGGTGACTGGGAAGGCGATCTGATGATCTTTGAACGTGCCAATGGCAAGATGAACGTGGCTTCGCTCGTCGAACGCAAGACCAGGTTCGCCGTCCTGTTTCGCAACAACGACCGCAGTTCGACCCACTTCATGCGCAAGCTGATGGATGTGATGGAACCCCTACCCCAGCCGGCCCGCAAATCGATCACCTTTGACCGTGGTTTCGAATTCCGGGAGTGGAGAAAGCTCAAGTCGGGCATCGGCACTGACAGCTGGTTTTGTGACCCACAAGCACCCTGGCAAAAAGGCTCGGTCGAGAACCTCAACAAACGCGCACGGCGATATCTTCCCCGTGACACCCAGCTCGCGGCGCTCTCAAATCGCAATATGAAGGCGATTTGTGACCGCCTCAACGGCACGCCAAGAAAGTGCCTTGGTTGGCGCACACCGACGGAAGCGTTCAGGGAAGAGTTGAGGAAACTGAGATAGCGGAAACTGTCGCAACGACCCTTGAGACACCATATTGGCCCCGTTGTTGCGATCTTCTCGCCACAGTAGCACCTCAATGCCACCTGACGCTGGACAGCGCCAGTTTCGCTCCGCTAACACTATCTAGATGTTTTAAAGCGAGTGATTATGGCCTCTGTACTTATTTTGAACGGCCCGAACCTGAACCTGTTGGGTACGCGACAACCTGAGGTCTATGGCAAGACGACCTTGGCGGATGTCGAGGCTCTCTGCGCGGCGGAAGCTGCGCGGCTGGACTTGGAGATGCAGTTTGCGCAGTCCAACCACGAAGGCGCATTGATCGATTTGATCCATGAGGCCCGTGGCCAACACGCTGGTATCATTCTGAATGCTGGCGCCTTTACCCACACGTCGATCGCACTGATGGATGCCATCGCCTCTGTCGAACTGCCCGTAGTCGAAGTGCATCTGAGCAATATCCATGCCCGTGAGAGCTTTCGCCATACCTCCTACATCGCCCCTGTGGCCATCGGACAAATCTGCGGTTTCGGTGTACACGGCTATGTTTTGGCAATCCAAGCCCTTCAACGTTGTATTGTAAGCTAATGAATTTGCGCGATTATCTTCATCAAATCGCGCATAGCCCGACAATCGAAGAACTCTGGGATGCCCATACGCGACAGATGGCTGACTATGGGTTTGACCGGCTGATCTACGGGTTTACGCGCTACCGAACGCCGACATCGCTGGGGGATCCGGCGGATTTTGTCATTCTGAGCAATCAAAGCCCGGAGTATCTTAACGGCTATCTTCATAGCGGGCTGTACTTCAACGCGCCTATGCTGCGATGGGCGCTGAACAACGAAGGCGCTTGTAGCTGGGGCGCCCTGCCCGAGATCACGCATGGCGATGACCTGTCAGAGTCCGAGAAACGGGTGGTTGATTTCAACGCGCGGATGGAGGTGACCGCGGGCTACACGATCAGTTTCCGCTCAATCTCGGCGCGGTCCAAAGGCGCGATCGCCTTGACGGCGCGGCGTGGCCTGACCCAAGACGAGGTCGATGCGATCTGGGACGAGCATGGCGCCGACATTCAGTTGATGAATGAAATCGCGCATCTAAAGATCCTATCCCTGCCCTATAGCAGCCCCAACCGAAGCCTTACGCGGCGCCAGCTAGAGGTGCTGCAATGGGTCGGAGATGGCAAAACAACGCAGGACATCGCTCTGTTGATGGGTCTGACAGCCCCCACCGTCGAAAAACACCTTCGCCTCGCCCGAGAGGCGCTGTCGGTTGAGACGACAGCACAGGCGGTGTTGAAGGCCGCTTTTGCGAACCAGATGTTTGTGATGGATCAGTAATATATTAGGGTATGGAATACCTTACTGGCACCTCAGGTAGTAGATGGCCATGGTCCGCCAGTATCGCGGGTGTTCGCATCAACGGTACGACGGGCTTTAAATCCTTGTAATACCAAGGCGCTTTTGGGCCCGCCGGTCTCAGTCAGGTTTATTTTTCACCTGGCTGACCGGATCCCTACCCTTCCCCAGATACTCTTCGCTCACGGCCCCCGCGCTGCGCATTGGCAGCGCCGCCATGCGTATCCCTCCAACGAAAAAGGGCGGCGCATTGGAATGCACCGCCCCATATTCAGCATGACGAAAAGGCTTAGCCTTTCGCGGCTTTTGCCACTTCTGCTGCGAAGTCTTCTTTGATGACTTCGATGCCTTCGCCAACTTCCAGACGCACGAAACCGGTGATGGTCGCGCCTGCTTCTTCGGCAGCTTTGCCGACGGTCAAGTCAGGGTTCACAACGAAGGACTGGTTCACCAGCGTCACTTCGGACATGTACTTCTGCATCCGGCCGGTGATCATTTTCTCGATCACGGCTTCGGGCTTGCCGCTTTCACGGGCGATGTCCATCTGAACTTGCTTTTCTTTCTCGACCACGGCTGGGTCCAGATCAGCTTCGGACAGCGATGCAGGGTTCACAGCGGCGATGTGCATCGCGATCTGCTTGCCCAGCTCTTCGTTGCCACCGTTCATGGCGACCAGAACACCGATCTTGCCCATGCCGGGCGCGGCTGCGTTGTGCACGTAAGAGACAACGGTCTCGCCTTCGATGCTCTGCATCCGGCGCAGCGACATGTTCTCGCCGATTTTGGCGATGGCGTCGGTCAGCGTGGTTTCAACGGATTTGCCATTGATCTCAGCCGCTTTCAGCGCGTCGACATCGTCCACTTTCAGCGCTGCATCGGCGATGTTGCTGACCATGGATTGGAATTCGGCGTTCTTGCCGACGAAGTCGGTTTCAGAGTTCACCTCAACCGCGACACCGCGGCTGCCTTCAACCTTGACAGCCACAAGACCTTCGGCTGCGGTACGGCCGGATTTCTTCGCCGCTTTGGCCAGACCTTTGGTGCGCAGCCAGTCAACGGCGGCTTCCATGTCGCCGTTGCTTTCTGTCAGTGCCTTTTTGGCGTCCATCATGCCTGCGCCGGTGCTGTCGCGCAGTTCCTTGACCATGGATGCTGTGATTGCCATCTCTTGGTTCTCCTTTGGAAATCGGGTGCAGGCCCAAGGCCCGCTACTGGTGGAAATCGGGGCAGGTTACCCTGCCCCGTGTTTCAGGTCCGTGACGCTTAGCCTTCGGCTTTTGCGACGGTCTCTTTCTTGGATTCGATGTCCAGCGGCGCGTCTTTGCCCATGGCATCGTCATGCACGGTCTCTTCGGATGCGTTGCCGATTTCGACGCCGGTGCTTTCTTCGCTTACGGCTTCTTCTTCGGGGGCTTCTTCCATGGCGCCCAGATCAACACCTGCCGCACCCAGCTGAGCGGACATGCCGTCGAGAGCGGCGCGCGATGCCAGATCGCAGTAAAGCGAGATGGCGCGGGCCGCGTCGTCGTTGCCGGGGATGATATAGTCAACGCCGTCGGGCGAGCAGTTGGTATCAACCACGGCCACAACTGGGATGCCCAGTTTGTTGGCTTCGGCGATGGCCAGTGCTTCTTTTTTCACGTCGATGACGAAGAGCAGGTCAGGACGACCGCCCATTTCGCGGATGCCGCCCAGCGATGCTTCCAGTTTGTACTGGTCACGCTCCATACCAAGACGCTCTTTCTTGGTCAGGCCTTCAAAGCCGCGCTCGGACTGCTCATCGATGTTTTTCAGACGGTTGATCGACTGCGAAACGGTCTGCCAATTGGTCAGCGTGCCGCCGAGCCAACGGTGGTTCATGTAATACTGTGCGCATTTCTCTGCGGCTTCGGCGATCGGCTGAGCAGCCTGACGCTTGGTGCCAACGAAGAGAACGCTGCCGCCTTTGGCGACGGTGTCACGGATCACTTTCAGCGCATCGTCCAGCATAGGAACGGTTTGCGTGAGGTCCATGATGTGGATGCCGTTGCGTGCGCCGTAGATGTACGGGCCCATGCGGGGGTTCCAGCGCTGTGTCTGGTGACCAAAGTGTACGCCTGCTTCAAGCAATTGGCGCATGGAGAACTCAGGAAGAGCCATGTCTTTATACCTTTCCGGTTTAGCCTCATCGGGGGTATGACAGCGTCATGCTGCCAACCGGCGGACGTTTTGGGATTTCTCCCCAAAAGGCCCAACCCCGACTGCGGGTTCAAGTGGGGCGCATATATGCCAGCGCGCGCCGCAGCACAAGGGGCTTATTGCAGGCCCGACCGGGGATCGGCATGCCCTGCCCGCACGATCGCCTCGCAATGTTGCGCCAGCGCCTTGCGCCCCGCGAAATCGGCTACCGGAAGCGGCGGGTGATAGACCACCTCGACCGCACCCTGTTTTCGCGCGGCCAGTGTCGTCAGCAGATGCGCCCCAAATGACATATCCCCCCACCATCCATAAAACCGCGGGTCTTCGCCCTGAGGCGCATGGTAGATCACACTCACCGGCTGAACCGCGATCTCGTCATGCAAGGCCGGGTCGAAAAAAGCCTCGAAAAGCGTTGTTTTGAAGGGCAGCACTTGCAGCCCGTCGGTGCTGGTGCCCTCTGGGAAGAACAGCAGCTTATGCCCCGCCAACAGGCGCGTCCGAAAAACCTCAGTCTGGCTGCGCGCTTCGGCCCGGTCGCGGCGGATAAAGACCGTCCCCGTCGCCCGGGCCAACCAGCCGATGCCGGGCCAGCCCGCGACTTCGGATTTGGAGACGAAATAGATCCGTTTGGCCGCGTTCAGCGCGAAAATATCCAGCCACGACGTATGGTTGGCCACCACCGCGCCGCGCCGCTCCATCGGGGTGCCCCGCCTGACAAAGCGCATGCCAAGCACCCAGAATGCGGCTCGGCATACCATTTGCGTGATATGGGGCGTGATGGGCCGGTGCAGGCCGAAAATTGGCCGCTCGATCAGCCGCAACAGCAACAAGACCACCAGCCCGCCAAAAACCAAAAGCGCCAAGAGCACACCGCGCAGCGCCACGCGCAACATCCCCCCAAGGGTCAGGTGCCGCTTGGGCGGTGGCTGGTCGCTGTCCCAAGTCGTGGTCATCCTGCGCCTCCGCCATAGAACCGCGCCTGACGCGCGCTCATCTGTTTCGTGTCTAGGATCAGGCAGACATCCGTGGTGTTGAAGGCACGGTCGATATAGGCCCCCTCGCCCACGGTGCCGCCCAGCCGGAGATAGGCTTTGATCAGGCTCGGCACGGCCAGCATGGCTTTGCGCCGGTCAAGCTCGGCCTCAGGGATCAGGTCCATCGGTGTGATTTCACGGGCGCGCACGCGCAGGTCTGCGGGCGCCAAGTGCCGATGATGCAACAGCGAAAGCGGTTCGGCCAAGGCGGCCGTATCGGTGCCGTGAAAACTTGCCACGCCGAACAGAACCTCGATCTCATGCTCGGCGACATAGCGCCCGAGCGCGGCCCAAAGGTGGTGCATCGCCATGCCGCCGCGATAGGCAGGATCAAGGCAAGACCGACCCAATTCCAATAGCTTACGTCCCGAATTCTTTAGCGGCGTCAGATCGTATTCCGTCTCGGAATAGAATCCGCCTGCCCGCGCGGCCATATCCCCGCGCATCACCCGGTAAACGCCAGCAAGCTTGCCATTGCGCAGATCAGTCAAAAGCAGATGATCAAAGTAGGGGTCGAACCGGTCTTGCTCCAGCCCGGCGGTGTGATCGACCATCGGCCCGCCGCCGCCCAGCTCTTGCACGAAGACATCATAGCGGAGCCGCTGCGCGGCCTGCACATCAGCGTCCGTCTGCGCCAGTCTGACTTGAAAATCTGCTGCAACGCCCCGCGGCATCGGCCAATCCTATGCCCGAAATGAAAGTCTTCGCCTGATAGGCAATCGGCTGGCAAGGCGCAACAGTTGCAAGGAAAGCGAAAACCGGTTACTCTCCCTCTGGTTGCTTCAAATAAAATTTATTCCACCATTAAGGATTTGGAAAGGGTCATCCCTCATCAAAGACCGGCATTAATTCCAAACGAAAGCTATCTATGACCACCTTACCCTGGTCACGAAAGTTGACCGTCACCTTGCCGCCGATGTTGCTTTGCACTTGGCCCGTGCCCCATTCGGGATGCTGCGGGTGCATGACCAGCATGCCCGGCGTCAGCAGCGCGTTCAGATCATCCATGCCGTTTCCAATCATCCTAAGGGGCCACCATGGACCAATTTAACATCGACCTGCCCGCGCTGATCGGCAGCCGCATCTGCCACGACTTGATATCGCCAATCGGCGCCATCAACAACGGGCTTGAACTGCTTGAAATGGCTGGCACCGGGGCCGCGCCGGGGCCAGAGCTGGCCCTGATCGGCCAAAGTGTCGAAAGCGCCTCGGCCCGTATCCGGTTTTTCCGCATCGCTTTCGGGGCCGCTGGCGATCAGACCATGGGCCAGAATGAAGTGACATCGATCCTGCGCGATCTCTATACCGCCTCACGGGTTGAGATTGACTGGCAGATCACAAGCCCACAATCGCGCAACTGCGTGCGAATGGCGTTCCTATCGCTGCTTTGTATGGAGACGGCTTTGCACCATGGCGGGCGGATCACCATTACCGTTGAGGCTGGCCAATGGCGTCTGCATGCCGAAGCCGACAAGATCGCGATAGAACCCGCACTTTGGGCGCTATTGCATCAGCCGAACCCAGACCAGTCCCTACAACCTGCACAGGTCCAATTCGCGCTCTTGCCCATTTTGGCCCAAGCGCAGGGGAAAGAAATCACAGTAGACAGCGCTGACACGGTCCTCACCCTGTCTTTCTAAGGGTCAGCCGCGCACCGTTCCCGCGCCCCGAACAAGGTACTTAAAGCTCGTCAACTGCGCCGCCCCGACGGGGCCCCGGGCGTGCAGTTTGCCCGTGGCGATGCCGATCTCCGCACCCATGCCAAACTCCCCCCCATCCGCGAATTGAGTGGAGGCGTTGTGCATCAGGATCGCCGAGTCCAACCCGTTAAAGAATTCCGTCGCGGTCTTAGTGTTCTCGGTCAGGATGCAATCCGTATGGCCCGACCCGTACTGGCGAATATGGGCCATGGCGGCCTGAACATCGGGCACGACGCGCGCCGCCACGATCATGTCGAGGTACTCTTGCCCCCAATCCGTCTCGCTGGCCGGAACCGTGCCGGGGATATCCTGCAATGCCGAATCGGCGCGCACTTCGACACCGGCATCGATCAAGGCCCGGATCACACCTTTACCAATGGTTTTGGCGATATCCTCATGGATCAGCAAACACTCCGCCGCACCGCAGATGCCTGTGCGCCGCGTCTTGGCGTTCAGCACGACCTTCAGCGCTTTCTCAGGGTCGGCCTCGGCGTCGATATAGATATGCACGATCCCTTCGAGGTGGGCAAAGACCGGCACGCGCGCCTCACGCTGTACCAACCCAACAAGCCCCTTGCCGCCCCGCGGCACGATCACGTCGATGGTATCGGTCATGATTAGCATTTCACGCACCGCCGCCCGGTCGCGTGTGGGCACCAGTTGCACCGCATCCTCGGGCATGCCCGCGTCCCGCAACCCCTGTTGCAGGCAGGCGTGGATGGCGCGCGAAGAATGAAAGCTTTCAGACCCGCCGCGGAGGATCACCGCGTTACCGGCCTTGAGGCAAAGCGCGCCCGCATCCGCCGTTACATTCGGACGCGATTCATAGATCACGCCGATCACGCCAAGCGGGGTCCGAACACGCTGGATGTTTAGCCCCGAAGGCTGGTCCCATTCGGCGATGATCTCTCCCACTGGGTCGGCCTGTTCCGCGACCGAGCGCAGCCCGTCGACCATGCCGCGAATGCGGTCCTCGTCCAGCATCAGCCGGTCCATCATGGCATCAGACAGACCTTTATCGCGACCAAAGTCGAGGTCCTGCGCATTGGCGGCGATGATCTCGGCCCGGTTCTTCCAAACGGCATCGGCGGCGCTGATCAATGCGGCATGTTTACGCTCTGCCGTGGCGCTTGCCAGACGCGCTGCTGCGGCGCGGGCGCGGGCGCCGATATCGGCCATCAATTCAGAGATGTTTTCGATGTCACTCATAGCCTTATGCCCCTGTCTTAATCTTCCGCGCGCCTAGAGCGCCATGTCGTCCCGATGGATCAAGGCCGCCCGCCCGGGATAGCCCAACAGGGCCTCGATCTCTGCGCTTTTGTGGCCCTTGATCTGCCCGATCTCTTCGGCGGAATAGCGGCTGAGACCATGGCCCACGGCATGCCCCGCCGGGTCGTACATGGCGATGCTGTCACCACGCTCAAAACGGCCTTCGACGGCCGTCACCCCCGCGGGCAACAGCGATGTACCCCGCGCTAAGGCTGCGACCGCGCCGGCGTCCACAGTGACCGCCCCGCGCGGTTTCATCGCGGCGATCCAACGTTTGCGTGCGGCCTGAGGATCGCTCTGCGCGCTGAACCATGTGGCATTCGCCCCACCTTCAAGCGCAGTGAGCGGTCGCATGACGAAACCATCGGTGATCGCCATTGCGCAGCCCGCCGTGGTCGCCGTGCGCGCAGCCATCAGTTTGGTTTTCATGCCACCTTTGGACAGACCCGACCCGGCATCGCCCGCCATCGCCTCAATCTTGGGCGTGATGCTGTCGATCACATCATAGCGTTGCGCAGTCGGATCCTGCGAAGGATTGGCGCTGTAGAACCCATCCACATCGGAAAGCAAGATCAACTGATCCGCCCCCACTGTCACCGCGATCTGCGCCGCGAGACGATCGTTATCGCCAAAGCGGATTTCATCGGTCGCGACCGTGTCATTCTCATTCACGATCGGCACGACGCCGAGCGAAAGCAACTGCTCCAGCGTGGCGCGGCTGTTGAGGTATCGGCGGCGGTTGGCACTGTCTTCCAGCGTGACCAAGACTTGCGCGGTCGTGATGCCATGGGGGGCGAGCACCTCTTCATAGGCCCGCGCGAGGCGGATTTGCCCGACAGCCGCCGCCGCCTGTGCCTGCTCAAGTGCCAAGACAGTAGGAGGGAGGCCCAAGACACCCCGTCCAAGTGCGATGGAGCCCGAGGAAACCAGTACAACGTCACAGCCCAACCCTTTGAGCCACAACACATCTTGCGCCAATCCGATCAGCCAGTCCCGGCGCAAATTGCCGCTCTCGCGGTCCACCAAAAGGGCGGAGCCGATCTTGATAACGACACGGCGGGCGGTGCTTAGGGTTGCCAAGGCGTGTCTTCCTCGGTGGTGCGGAAGCGCAGGCGGTCGTCATCGATGTTTTGGCGCAGGGTCCGCAATACTTCGGTCACACCTTCACCGGCGACACTGGACATCATCATCACCTCGCCGCTGCAGGATTTTTCCAATTCATTCAAACGACTTGCCCGCTCTTCCTCATCCAACGCATCAACTTTATTCAACACCGTGACGCGCGGCTTTTCCGCCAGATCGCCACCATAGGCTTCCAGCTCGCCGATGATGGTATGGTAATCTTCCGCCACGGTCTCGGACGTCCCGTCGATCAGGTGCAACAATACCGCGCAACGCTCGACATGGCCGAGGAACAGATCGCCCAGCCCGCGCCCTTCGGAAGCGCCTTCAATAAGGCCGGGAATATCAGCTACGACGAATTCTGTGTTATCCACACCAACCACCCCAAGGTTCGGGTGCAGCGTGGTGAAAGGGTAATCCGCAATCTTTGGCCGCGCGTTCGATGTCGTGGCGAGGAAGGTCGACTTACCCGCGTTCGGCAAGCCCAGCAGGCCCACGTCGGCGATCAGCTTGAGCCGCAGCCAGAGCGTACGGTCCACGCCCTCTTGGCCCGGGTTTGAGCGGCGCGGCGCTTGGTTGGTGGCGGATTTGAAGTGCAGGTTGCCCCAGCCGCCATTGCCACCACGCGCTAGCTGCACGCGCTGGCCCAGCTCTGTCAGGTCAGCGATGACCGTTTCTTGATCCTCGTCGAGGATCTCCGTGCCGACGGGCACACGCAGGATGATGTCATCGCCATCCTTGCCGGTGCGCTGTTTGCCCATGCCGGGCTGCCCGTTCTTGGCAAAGAAGTGCTGCTGATAGCGAAAATCGATCAGCGTGTTCAGCCCATCCACCGCCTCGGCCCAGACCGAGCCGCCGGTGCCGCCATCGCCGCCATCCGGACCGCCATATTCGATGTATTTCTCGCGCCGGAACGACACACAGCCGCCGCCCCCGGCACCGGATCGGATATAGACTTTGCACAGGTCGAGAAACTTCATGGTCTTGCCTTTCAGGCGCGGGAAACGGAGCTAGAGCTTGCAGCTATAGGTCCATGTGGGTACGGCAGCATCGCGGGCCAAGCAATAGGTTTCCGCGTCGCCGAGATAGACAAACCCTGCGTTGGTCAGCACCTTGGCCGAGGCCGGGTTGTCATGGAAAACAGAGGCAAAAAGCGCGTCATTGCCCAAGGGGTTGGCATCCACCAAAGCCTGCACCGCGTCGGAGGCCAGATGGGTGTTCCAGAACGCCGGGGCGACCCAATAGCCGATTTCGGACTGGTTCCGGTCGAGCCGGGTGAGAGAGATCACCCCCATAACCTCGGAACTCTCCGCGCGGGTGCCATCCATGACCCAGACGTCTTCTTCCCGGTCATCCGACATTGCGCGGGTCACATAGGCTTCGACACTGCCCGGCGGCAGCGGATGCGGGATAGAGGGTGTCGCATTGGCGACCCGCGGGTCGCTGGCATACATCTCAATCATACCCATATCCGACCGGCGCACCGGGCGTAGGTCAAAACGCTCTGTCTCAATAACTGGTTGGTTCACAATCGCTTCCAACTGCATTGTCATGTTCCTCCTCCGAACAGACTGGATTGGGGGCTCTGGTCCAAGCTGGCCGCCCCTGCCCCGATGAGGCGCAAACAGCGCTTCGGGGCGTTGATACATTCGACATATTCCTCCCTGCCGAATGTAACGACTTTATCAAAATTTGGCCCTGTCCCGCCAAGAACGGTAAAACGATTTGACAGGCCGTCGAGCCTTGAACTGAAAAACAAACGCATGGGACATGTCCCGGAAAAAGAAAAGGGACCGGCGGTATCGCCGATCCCTGATTTTTTCAAACCCTTTGGGGTACGGCTTATTCAGCGGCCTCCGCGCGTGGCAGAACCGAAATAAACGTGCGGTTTTTCAGACCCTTGTGGAAGGTCACAGCGCCGTCGACGGTTGCAAAGATCGTGTGATCTTTGCCCATGCCAACGCCATTTGCAGGCCAGAACTTGGTCCCGCGCTGACGCACGATGATGTTGCCGGGGATAACGGCTTCGCCGCCATATTTTTTCACGCCAAGGCGACGACCTGCTGAGTCGCGCCCGTTACGGGATGAACCGCCTGCTTTTTTATGTGCCATCTCGGTCTCTCCTTAGCCTTTGGTCTTTTCTTTGGCCTGATCGACCCAGCCTTCACGCTGGATACGGCCTTTGAAAGACAGTTTCTCGTCAACTTCAGCGATATCCGCTTCGGTCCATGCTGCGATTTGAGCGAAGGAGGTGATACCCGCTTCGTGCAGCTTTTTCTCAAGTGCGGGGCCGACGCCGCTCAGCTCTTTCAGGTCGTCGGTGCCTGCGTCGGCTTTCTTGGCCTTCGGCGCGGCTTTTTCGGCTTTCGCCTTAGGTGCGGCGGCCTTCTTGCTCTTGGCTGGCTTTGCAGCATCATCGGACTTGCCGGTGATCGCAGCAACAGCGGCAGCGCTTACTGAGCCGGTGCCGATGGCAGCAGCAACACCCGACTTATCCGCGCCCGAAGACAGGATGTCGGTGATCTTGATCAAGGTCAGCTTCTGACGGTGACCCTTGGTGCGCTTGGAAGAGTGCTTCCGGCGGCGCTTGACGAAGTTGATAACCTTTTCGCCTTTGATCTGGTCAACGACTTCGGCCTGAACGCCTGCGTCTTTAACCATGGGCGCGCCGAGCACGGGGCTGTCGCCGCCGAGCATCAGAACTTCGTTGAACTGGACTGTTTCGCCAGCATTGGCCGCAATACGTTCAACCCGCAGCATATCGCCGGATTGCACTTTGTATTGCTTGCCGCCTGTCTTGATGACCGCAAACATGCGTCTTCCTTTTCTGTCATCCGCGTTCTGTGGCCCCCGCTTGGGAGTTTGTGGATGGCTTTCCGGCCGATCCGCCTCGAACAGCGCGCCCATGGGGCGTCATTAAAAAACAATCCCTAAGACGGATTACCCGCCGGGATGCGGGCTTATCTTCGGTATGGCGGGACAAGTCAAGTAGGTTTTCGCGCTCAATTCTCGGCGCCCGTCACAGGCTTTCGGCCACCATATTCAGGGCCAGAGCACGTCCAAGCCCGTAAGAGATATCCTCATAAGCCCGGCCAAACCCGTCGAAAAGCCCCCGGTTGAGGGCACGCCCGGCGCCTGTCTCTACAAATTGAGCATATTGTGCAATCTCGGCGTCGCGCAGGGGGTGATAGGCCAGCAGCAGATAGGCGTGCATCCAGACAGAGGTGTCTTCGGTAACCGCCTCCAGCTCGGCACCGACCTCGGCCAAGAGGTCTTCATCACTGCCTTCCAAGGCGCCACCGTCGCGCATTCCGCGCAGGAATTGGAAATTGCTGTTGAGCGCCGTGCTGACATTGCGGTCAACCATATCGGCGGCATCGATCAAGCGGCGGATCAGAGCGACCCGTGGGTCATGATCCCCGGCCAATACGCCATAATGCGCCCGCGCGATCTGCTCCACTTCCGGCTCGGCAATGGCAGCACGGCCCGCGTTCTCCAGCCCGACGATCCGACCGCCCAATTCCGTTGAATAGAAGTCAATTGCCTGCTCGACTTCGGCAGAGGTCATCGTCTCTTCCAGTGCCCGGCGCACCATTTCGACCATGCGCCCGGCGTCATGGATGCTTTCGACCTGCATCTGCCAGCCCGGACCGCCCTGCCCGCCCAGCATGTCTTGGTTCAGCATCTCGGCATGGGCCTGCCCCTCGTCACTGAGGATCACCGCCGCTTGCCGAAGCTCCAACAAATCGACAAGCACGGTCATGCGCGCGTCGGCCCAAGCGGGCAAAGCCAGAAGCCACAGGAGTGGCGCAAATACCCAAGCCCGCATCAGAGGTCCTGACTGGGCTGCATCGCCGCGAGCCGGGTGGCCACGGCCTCGAACCGATTGGCCATAATCTCATATTGGACCGCGTTCATCAGCGTATAAACCTGCTGCATCTCGGGATGCTCCAGCGCCTCGGCATAGGCGAGCAGATCGTCATCCGAGAAGGATTGATAGGTGTAGGCCGCGTTGGCCAAGGCATTCGCGGCAATCTGAGCGCCCAGTTCATCGGCCTGCGCGCGCATCGCTTCGCGCAGGTCAGGCTCTTCCATCTGCAATTCGATCACTCCGGCGCCCGCGGCGGCCAAAAGGAAGCGGATCTGCACCTCTTGAATGGCCCGGACCGAGATCTCTTCGACATCGCTGGCGACATTCAAACGCCGCAGTGTTTCCAATCGCGGCGAGCCAATGCGCTCAAGCCCCGCCACAATTGCGGCACCGCTTTCCGCCTTCAACCCGTCATCCTCGGCCATATGCGCCTTGTTCTCTACGGCCACCAAACGCTGGCCCAGATCGCTCGCATAGAAATCGGCGGCATGATCCAGCAGATCGTCGCTCAGCGTTTCCGAAAGGATATCCATCGCCATGCCGTGCATCAACTCGGTGTCAAAGACATCCCGCACCAGCCGCGACCATTCCGAGCCGAAATCCTCGCTTTGCAGCCCCAACATCTCGGGCGCGGAATCGGCTGAGAGGCGAATGCTCTCCAACGCCACGTCAAAGCCGGTTACTTCTAAGAACCGCTCCAACGCGCCGCGCTCCGCCGCCCGTAGCGGCAGGGCAAGGGCGACAAGCAGCATCATCGCCATAACGAAGGGGGCTGCGATCAATCTATTTTGGCGAAACATGGGCTGTCCTTTCGCGGAATTCTGCCTTTAAACTTAGGCTGTACCAGCCCCGGCGCAATGAAAATCCCCAAACTTTCCCTTGATGCGCAAAACCCCTCTTGCCACTGCCTGAAAAGGCGACTAAACGGACCCCCCAGACCCCCGCGGAGAGGTGCCGGAGTGGTCGAACGGGGCGGTCTCGAAAACCGTTGAGCCTTCACGGGTTCCCAGGGTTCGAATCCCTGTCTCTCCGCCACTACCGCTTTGAGAGTAGTGACTTTTTATCCGATCGATAATGGATGACGATATGCTGAATATCGCTCAACCCCAGTAGGCGCTGGCGCGTTTTTCTAGCCCCTCGTATGCCCCTTCACAGCACCTCCGCCGCCAAGTGATCCCCACACCTCCAATTGATCCAGATCAATGCAGCTTCCCCGGCCCCGCCCCATACTGGCCACGGTCACATGAGGAGCGCCGCTATGCAAAATACCACACTGACAGTCGTTCTCGGGGTCAACGCCCGGCCCGACCAGCTAGAGACCCTCGCGCGCGAGGCGCAGTCCCATGGCGCCCATCTGATCGTACTTTTGCTCAGCGAAACCGCTCCGGTTCCGGTCTATTCCATGGGCGTGGGAGAGCTCAGCACCTATTCCCTTCCCGCTGGCTGGCAATCGGATGTGGATGAGGCCCGCGCCGCGGTCGAACAGCAGCGCAAGGAATTCTCTCAGTATCTGACCGACCAAGGTGCCAGCGCGGATGTCCGCGCGGTCTGTGGTGAAGCCACGGCCCTTCGAAACACCGTCGCGCGGGCGGGGCTGACCTGTGATGCGGTGCTTGTCGGGACGGACCTGCGCGAAGACGCGCGCTTGTTCGAAGACATCGCCCATGCCGCGCTGTTCGATTCCGCTGCCCCCGTCTTGCTGAACATATCGAACCCACAGGCGGCTCTGGCCCCGCAATCGGTCTTTGTGGCATGGAAAGCGGGCCTCCCCGCCACGCGGGCGATCCGGGCGGCTTTGCCAAGCCTGCGGGCCGCGCGGGAGGTGACCGTGGCGCTCTTCGATCCGGTCTCGATCTCTGCCTATGACGGGGAAAACCCCGGCACAGATGTCGCGGCATGGTTGACCCACCAAGGGTGCCACGTCGCGGTGCAGCAATATGCAAGCGGCGGAGAGGACATCGCCACCGCGATTGTGAAGCGCGCCAAGGAAACCGGCGCCGAGCTGATCGTCATGGGGGCCTATGACCACTCCCGCCTGCGCGAAAAGGTTTTTGGCGGCACGACCCGCAGCCTGATTGAACAAAGCGCCTTTCCCGTGCTTCTGTCGCACTAATGCCCGCTGATACAAAGGACCTGCTGCACATGCGCCCTTGTCTAACCGCCTTTGTCGGGCTGTCCTGCGCCCTTCTCGCTGCCTGTTCAGACGGGCCTTCCGAAGATGCCGACCGGGTCCGCGAAGGGCAGCGGGTCTATGCAAAGGAATGCGCCGCCTGCCACGGTGCGCGGGGCGAAGGGGCTGGCCCCATGTCGCTGCAGCTTGATGTCGTGCCGCCTGACTTGGCTGGGCTGAAACAGCGCAATGACGGGTATTTCCCACGCGAATTTGTCAGCCGCTTTGTCATGGGCCAGCTTGCAAAAGACGATCCTGCCTCCCCCATGCCCGACTTTTCCGCCGTTGGGCTGCGCCATGTTTACCCCAATGGCGGCGCGGATGGGGAGGTGCTGGAAACCGATTTTGCCGATCTGCTCGATTATTTGGAAGCGATCCAGTGGTAGTGTAATGGAGATCTGGGGGCAGGCACCCGCCGCGGCCCTGAGCGTCACCTCCTCCATTGCGCCCAAACCCTCAGCCGCGCTATCGAATGCCCTGCCCCGCATCCCCACAAACGGACCCCGCGCATGAAAATCAACGATGAAAGCCCCGTTCTGTTGGCCCTTCTGGACGCCGCCGTCGACGCCATGGTGGTGGCCGATCACGCAGGCAATATCCTGCGGGTGAACAAGGCGGCGGCCACGCTTTTCGGCCATCCGGTCGAGGCTCTGGTGGGGCAAAACGTGCGCATGTTGATGCCGGGGGACATGGCCGTTCAACACGACGGCTTCCTGCGCCACCATCTTGATACCGGAGAGAAACGCATCATCGGCGTGGGTCGCGATGTCGAAGGGCTGCGCGCGGATGGCACTGTCTTCCCGCTACATCTTTCCGTGGGCCGCGCAGATATCTCTGGCGAGGTCGCTTTTGTCGGCATCATGCACGATCTGTCGCGCAGAAAGGCCGCCGAAGAGGCCACCGCCCGCTCGCAACGAATGGACGCCATCGGCCAGATGACCGGCGGCATCGCGCATGATTTCAACAACCTGCTGACGGTGGTGATTGGCAATCTGGAACTGCTGGAAATGTCGGAAACCTCTGCCAAAAGCGGCGCATTGATTTCCGACGCGCTTGAAGCCGCAGAGATCGGGGCGGACCTGACTTCTCGTCTGATGGTCTTTGCCCGCAAAAGCACGCTGAACGCCGCGGTGATCGACCTCAACGCCGAAGTCTCCAAGGCCGTGGCGATGCTCAAGCGTACCATCCATGGCCATATCGCGGTCGAGACGGCCTTTGCCGAGGATCTCTGGCAGGCCAAGGTGGACGCCACCCAACTCCAGACCGCCGTCTTGAACATCGCCCTCAATGCCCAAGATGCCATGCCCTCAGGCGGGAAAATCACGCTGGAAACCCGCAACATGCAGCTTGATGACACCTATGTCGCACAAGAGATCGGCATCGACATGGGCAACTACATCCGCCTGTCGATCGCGGACACGGGCGAAGGCATGTCCGCCGAGACCCGCACCCGCGCGATGGAGCCGTTCTTTTCGACCAAGCCGGTCGGTCAAGGCACGGGGCTGGGCCTGTCGATGGTTTACGGCTTCATCAAGCAATCCGGCGGGCATATCGCGATTTACAGCGAATTGGGCAAGGGCACGACGATCAGCCTCTATTTTCCGGCGCTTAAAGACAGCGCACGGGCGCGCCCCGTATTGAGTGAGGACCCCGCGCGGCACGCCGCCATCGGCAGCGGCCTGCGCGTGCTGCTGGTTGAGGATGACCCGATGGTGCTGCGTTTGTCCGAAACCCGGCTGAGAACGCTGGGATTCGACTGCGTTACGGCAACGACTGGCGATGCCGCTTGGGACATCCTGCAACGGCGCGACGACATCGATGTGGTCTTTACCGATCTGGTGATGCCCGGCGAACTTTCGGGCCATGCTTTGGCCAAACGGGTCGCGGCAAAAATGCCCGTTCTGAAGATATTGATCACTTCAGGCTTTTCCGAAAACGTCCTGCGCGGAGAGGAGGAGACCCATGCCTTCGCCATTCTGCGCAAACCCTACAGACAGGCGGATTTGGCCGAGGCATTCCGCAGCTTACTGCGGGATTAATCCGCGCTCTCGTCGGGGCTTTCGGTCAACACATAGCCGACCCCGCGCACCGTCTTGATCAACTGCGGGCGGGCCGGATCACGCTCGACTTTTTTGCGCAGGCGCGCCACTTGGTTGTCAATTGTGCGGTCCAACGGGGCCCAGTTCTGCCCGTCGATCAGGTCCATCAGCCGGTCGCGCGACAGCGGTTTCTTCGCATGGGTCAAAAAGGCGGCCAAGAGTTTGAAATCAGCCGTGGTCAGATCCCCCTCCTGCCCGTCACGGCCCAGCAGCAGCATCCGGTCGAGGTTGATCTTTAGCCCATCGAGCGCGAGCCATCGATCTGCCTTTAGGGGTCCGGGGGCCTCCGCCTCGCGTTTGCCACTGCGCCGCAAAACCGATTTCACACGGGCCAAAACCTCTCGCACATGGAACGGCTTGGTCAGATAGTCATCCGCCCCCAGTTCCAGCCCGACAACCCGGTCGATCACATCGTCTTTGCCCGTCACCATGAAGATCGGCACGTCATGGTCGCGCTGAAGCTCACGCGCGATGTCCAGCCCGTCTTCCGCGCCGAGGTTGAGATCCAATGTCACCAGATCAAAGGCTTCCGCCGCAAAGGCCGCCCGCACGCTTTGCGCGTTATGCGCCTCGGTCACAAGGTAGCCATCGCTTTCAAGGCAGCGCCTCAGAAGCGTTCGGATCTTGGCATCGTCATCAACAACAAGGATTTTTTTCGCGGTCACGGCCATCACCCACAAAAGCTGCGCTTGTATAGTCCGCAACCCAAGCGAGCACCACCCGCCACGCCATCCCCTGCGACAAAGCGTTACAAACGGATACAACATCGCAGGTCTTGCTGCGACATGCGCCTGAGAATGTGACCGCGCCCCAGAAAGGACGATCGCATGTACGTGACGCTATCAAATGAGTTCACCCCCGCAACCAAAGTGCCCGAGGCGCAGCTTTGCCCCCGCGCCCCCGCCGCGCTGACGGCGCGCAAGCGGCAGGCGGTCGGGACGCATCTATTTCGCGAAGGCGATGTCGCCCATCATATCTATGAGATCACCTCGGGTGTCTTTCGTCTGACCCGCGTGTTGGGCAACGGGCGGCGGCAGGTCATCGCCTTTGGCCTGCCGGGCGACATCATCGGCTTTCCCAACGGCGCGCTGCATCACAGCGATTGCGAAGCGATTGAACCCGCCGAGTTAATCGCCCACCCCCGCCGCTCGCTCGACGATTTCGACGGAGACAACAGTACGCATAAACGGCTGCTGAACGCCGCCCTGCGTGAGATTTCGGCGATGCAGGATCATTTCATGATGCTGGCCCGCAAATCCGCAATGGAAAAACTCGCGTCCTTTCTGATCACGCTGGCGGAGCGCAACGGGCGGCCGATCGGCAATCACACCACCTGCGCCCTGCCCATGACACGCGGCGACATCGCCGATTTTCTGGGCCTGACAATCGAAACCGTCAGCCGCACCCTGACCCGCCTGCGCAAACAGGATATCATCGCGCTTGAAACCTCTCAGACGGTCCTGATCAAGGACATGGACGCGCTGATCTCGGCCTCGCAGGCCGCTGACTGAAAGCAATCTGCCACAGAACCAAAAGCGCGGATTTCGGCCCACCCTTTGCGCTTCAGGCCGTTTTGTCCGGCCTAGGGTTCTGTCGGTCCTCGCCATTGGGCACCTCCCCATTCTCCAGCAAAATCCGCGCGGCGTCGCCTTCCAGATCATCGTATTGCCCATTGCGCAGCGTCCAAAGACAGGCCGCAAGCCCGGCCGCGCCAAGGCAGATGGAGACGGGGATCAAAACGATCAGGATATTCATCGGCGCACCGCATTCAAAACCACGAGGATAGAGGAGGACGACATCACCGCCGCCGCCATCAGCGGGGTGGCAAAGCCCATGACCGCCACCGGGATCGCGACCGCATTGTAGGCCGCGGCCAAGGCCAAGTTCTGCCGGATGCGGCTGCGCGCCCGCCGTGCCAGACGCAACGTATCGTCCACCGCAGAAAGATCACCGCCCAGCATCACCCCGTCCGAGGCGACCCGCGCCGCATCCAGTGCCGTGGCCGGGGCAAGGGACGCATGGGCCCCCGCAAGAGCCGCCGTGTCATTCAGACCATCGCCCACCATCAGCACCCGCCTGCCCTGCGCAGCCATATCGCGGACCAGATCGGCCTTATCCTCTGGCCGGACGGCGGCATAGACTGTGGCAATGCCCAATGTTCGGGCCAAGATAGCCGCCCGTTGCGCGGTATCGCCGGTGACCATGGCAACCTCCAGCCCCCGCTCTTGCAGCGCGCGAACCACGTCTGCGGCACCGGTGCGGGGTGTTTCAGTCAGCGGCAGGGGGATGCAACGCTCTGGCAGTTGCAGCTCCGGCCCATCCTGCCCCCGCCGCAAGGAAACCGGCGCGCCGTTCCACAGGCCGTTGATCCCCTGCCCCGGCACCTCTCGCACTTCACGCAACTCGGCAGGCATAAGACCCTGCAGCGCGGTCGCCAAGGCGCGTGACGCCGGATGGTCCGACGCCTGCGCGAGGGCAAGTGCCACCGAAGCCGCGCGCGCATCAATAGCGGGCAGACGCGCCACGCCTTCGGTCAGCGTCCCGGTCTTGTCGAACAGAACCGTGTCGATCTCGGCCAAACGCTCCAGCGCCGTGGGGGATTTCAGCAGCACGCCCGCGCGGAACAAACGCCCCGTCATCGCCGCCGTTACCGCTGGAATGGCCAGTGCCAAGGCGCAGGGGCAAGTGATGATCAGCGTCGCCGTGGCCACCGCGATCGCCTGATAGAGGTCCCCCGTCAGCCCCCACCAAACGGCGAAGGCCAGCGCCGCCAATCCATGCACCACCGGCGCGTAAAGCCGTGCCGCCCAGTCCGCGATCCCGCTGTAGCGGTGCTTGCCCGTCTCGGCCACTTCGACGAGGGCCGCGAGGCGGCGCAGGGTGCTGTCCTCGGCGCGGCGGGTGACGCGCAGGTTCAGCGGTGCACCGAGGATCACCTCGCCCGCACAGATCGCCCCGCCCGCCGCCACGGCAACGGGGTCGGCCTCTCCAGTCAGGGCGGAGCGGTCCAGCATCGCGGCCCCTAGGGCGATCCCATCCACCGGGGCGCGGGCCCCGGCTGCAAGGGCGATGCGGTCGTCGGGCTTCAAGGCGCTCACTTTTACCGCCTCACGGCCCTTAGCGGTCAGACGGGTGGCGCGCGGCAGTTCCAGCGCCGTCAATTCCGCCGCGGCAGAGCGCGCCGTCGCCCTTGCGCGGTGCTCAAGATAGCGACCCACCAGCAGGAAAAAGGTCAGCGACAGCGCCGCGTCGAACCATGTATGCGCCCCCGTGGCGGCAAAAGTCTCATAAAGTGAAGTCGCCGCCGCCAGCAGGATCGCCAGCGCAATCGGCACGTCCATGTTCATCCGCCCGGCCCTTAGGGCGCCCCCTGCCGAGGCAAAGAACGGCACCGCGGAGAAGGCCAAGGCGGGCAGTGCGATGGCCGCAGAGACCCAGTGAAACATCTCTCGCGTTATGTCACCTGCCCCGGACCAGACCGCGACGGAAACCGCCATCACGTTCATCATGGCAAAGCCCGCGACAGCGGCACGGGCCAGCAGGCGGCGGCCTGTGTCATCCCCCGCGGGGCGCAGGGCGGTTGCGTCCAACTCATGTGCCTCAAAGCCGGCATCGTTCAGCGCCTGAAGCGCCGCGCTGGCGTCATATCCGGGCATCAGGACGATCCGCACCCGTTTGGCCCCAAGGTTCACGCGCGCCGATTTGATCGAGGGCAGTTTAGCCAAGACCCCCTCGACCCCCGCAATGCAGGCCGCGCAGCGGATCTGTGGCAAGGCGAGGTGAAGCGCCTCGTTGTCCTCCGCAACCCGCTGCGCTGCGGCCTCGGCCGAGGGGGCGGCTGCGACACAGCCCGGACAGGCGGCAACGGTCATGGGGTCACCCGCAACGAAATGCGGCGGCGAAAGAGCGTGCCATCGGCGGCGCGCATCTCGATCCGTAGGTTCCAGTTGCCAGCGCCTGCGGTGACCGGGGCCACCAATGCATGGCCATCCCACGCGAAGGCAGGCGTCATGTCGTCCGCCACAGTGGTCGCGCGGCCCAGTGTCGCCGTAATGATCTCGGGCTGTACCACCTCCTCTTCAGCGTCCCGCACAGCCAAGCGCAGCGCGGTGGCGGTCAGCTTTGCCTCAACCGTCCAGCCCAAAGCCTCTTGCGCCGCGCGGTCCGTGTCGAAATTCTGCGAGGCGACGTAGCTCGACTCGGTTTCCTTACCCGGAAAGGTGCGCACCGCGTTGAACGCAAGCGCGAGGTTCACCGCGATGATGATCGAAAAGCCGCCCACGAAGATCGCCAGCACATGCCAGCCTGTGAGGGGGCGTTGCCTTTGCAACTCTGCTGCGGTCATTGGCTGTCCTTTCCATTGAAAATGGTATCGCCAAAGGCCCGCTCGCCTGAGCGGATATCTTCGACCCAAAAACGCAGACCGCTGCGCGGCGCTGCGGCGACTTCGGTCTGCGGCGGGGCGATTACATAGACCCGTTGCAGGCGGGTCGTGTCGGCGGGCACAGCAACCACCGGATCAGGCGCCCCCTCGATGCTGAGGCCCAAGCCATGGTCCCCCGCGAGAGACAGCCGGAAGTCCCGCGCCTCCCCATGTTTGTTGCGCAGACGAATGTCATAGGCGTTGCGGATCGATCCGTCCGACAGGGTGACGAAGGTCGGGTTGCGCACCGGGGCGATCGTCATGTCGATCTCGGGCCGGATGAACAGGGCCACGACAAGCGCCACACCGATGGCCGCCCAAGCGGCGGTGTAGATGAGCGTCCGAGGGCGGAAGACATGCTGCCAAAGCGGCTTGGGCTGCCACGGAGGCTGGATGGCCCCGGCGACATCCCCCGCCGGTGTCTCGGCAAGGCCCGCCACGGCGGCGCTCGCCTTGGGCGCAGTGGGCGGCTCATCATCCAGCGCGAGGTAGTCGATTAGCCCGCGCGGGCGGCCGATCTTGGCCATCACATCGTCGCAGGCGTCGATGCAGAGCGCGCAGGTGATACATTCCATCTGCTGGCCTTCGCGGATGTCGATCCCCATCGGGCAGACCGCGACACAGGCGTTGCAATCGATGCAATCGCCCAAGACCTCTCCATCCCGCGATTGGCGGTCGCCTGCGGTGTTTTTGTCCAGCGCCGCGCCGTAGCGCGCCACCGCATTGCCGCTGCCGATCGCCTCTGCCGCCGCATTCTGGCGCCTTACCCCGCCCTTGCCGCGCGGCTCCCCCCGCCATTTGCGGTAGCCGACGGTCAGCGTTCCGGGGTCCATCATCGCACCTTGGATGCGGGGCCAAGGGCACATGTAGATGCAGACCTGTTCGCGCATGAAGCCGCCAAAGATAAAGGTCGTGGCCGTCAGCACGGCGATGGTGGCATAGGCCACGGGGGCGGCTTGCAGGGTCACGAGGTCGCGCGCCAGACTGGGCGCATCGGCAAAGTAAAAGACCCACGCCCCGCCCGTGGCCACCGCAATCAGCAGCCAGACCAGCCATTTAGTTAGCCGCAGCCGCGCCTTACGCAGGCTCCACGATGCGCTCTGCAGACGTATGCGGGCGTTGCGGTCGCCCTCGATCCAGCGTTCGACGGTCATGAAGAGATCGGACCAGACGGTTTGCGGGCAGGCATAACCGCACCAGACCCGACCCAGAGCGGAGGTGAACAAGAACAAGCCCAGCCCCGCCATGATCAGCAGCCCGGCCACAAAGTAAAACTCATGCGGCCAAATCTCGATCCAGAAGAAATGGAAGCGCCGGTTTGCGAGATCGACCAGAACCGCTTGGTCCGGCAGGTTCGGCCCCCTGTCCCAGCGGATCCACGGGGTAATATAATAGACCCCCAGCGTGAGGATCAGGATCACCCATTTCAACCGGCGGAAAAAGCCGCTCACCCGGCGGGGAAAGATCGGCTCGCGCGCGGCAAAAAGCGGGGGGGCGGCGTTGGACATCGGCGGTATGCTCCGGGGTTACGTCTTGCGGCCTACACCCGGAGGGCGCAGGCCGCTTTGATCTGCATCAATCCGCAGATTATTTGTCCTACCGGCTCAATCGGCGACTGCACCCTCGGCAGCGACCCCGGCCTCGCCACCGCCCAGACCGTGGACATAGGCAGTCACGGCGCGCACCTCAGCCTCGCCCAGACGGGCTTGCCACGGCGGCATCACCCCCATACGCGGCGCTTTGAGTTGGCGCAGGATCGCCTCATGGCTGCCACCGCGTAGCCAGATCGCATCGGCTAGGTTCGGCGCGCCCATCTCACGGTTGCCCAGGCCACGCTCCCCATGGCAGGCGCTACAGTTGTCGGCATAGACCTCTGCCCCTGCCTGCGCCGCGCCTGCGTCATGCTCAAGCCCCGACAGGCTGCGAACGAAATGCACGGTGGCGTCGAGATTGGCCTCCTCCATCCAATCAAACGGCGGCATTTCCGAGAAGCGCGCGTCGGGGTCATCCTCGTTGCGGATGCCGTGACGCACGGTATAGGCGATCTCCTCCATCGTGCCGCCCCAGAGCCAATCGTCGTCCAAAAGGTTGGGGTAGCCCGAGGCCACGACACCCCCTGCCCCCGCGCCATGGCATTGCGAGCAATTGGCCGCAAAGACCGACCGCCCGGCCTGTGTCGCGAAACGGTGCAGCTCTTCGTTGTCCTTCAGCACCGCCAGATCGACGTTGACGAGGCTTTCGGTCAGGTCGGCATTCGACAGGTCCACACGCGCGATCTCGGCCGCGACCTCGCCACGGGTCGAATAACCCAACAGCCCCGCCGTAGCACCCGAGACCATCGGCCACGCAGGGTAGAGGATGGTATAGATCACGCCCCAGACGACGGTGGCGTAAAAGGTCCAGAGCCACCAGCGCGGCAGCGGCGTGTTCAGTTCTTCGATCCCGTCCCAACTGTGGCCTGTGGTCTCGGTCCCGGTGGCGGGGTCGATCTTGCGATTGTCGGTCATGGCTGGGCTCCGTCATGGCGGGCTTGATCGGGGTCGTCGTTGCGAAACGGGACGGCGGCGGCATCGTCGTGCAGGGCGCGCGCGCCGGGGCGAAAGGCCCAACCAATGACCCCGAGAAAGATCAACGTCAGGATCAGAAGCGCCCAGCTGTCTGCCAGTTCGCGCAGAAAAGAATAGGTGTCCATGGCAGGCTCCTCACCGGTTGGCGTCGGGCACGAAGGTCGAGAAATCGACCAGCGTTCCGAGCATTTGCAGATAGGCGATCAGGGCATCCATTTCGCTGATGCCGGGCTGCCCGTCGAAACTGCGCACCTGCGCGCCGGGGTAGCGTTCGAGTAGCGCGTCGTAGTCCCCCATGGGATCGACCTGCACCCGGAAATCGCCGCTGACATTCGCGATCATCTCATCACTATAGGGCACCCCAACCGTCCGGTGGGTCGCCACCAGATCGGTCACATCCTCAGGCTCAAGCTTGGCATCCATGAGAAAAGCGTATTTCGGCATGACGCTTTCCGGCACCACCGACTGCGGGTCCATCAGGTGATCCACATGCCACTCATCCGAATAGCGTCCGCCCACGCGCGCCAGATCCGGCCCGGTGCGTTTAGAGCCCCATTGGAACGGGTGGTCATACATCGATTCCGCGGCAAGGCTGTAGTGGCCATAGCGTTCGGTCTCGTCGCGCATCGGACGGATCATCTGGCTGTGGCAGGTATAGCAGCCCTCGCGGACGTAGATCTCGCGCCCCGCCAGTTCCAGCGGCGAATAGGGGCGCATGCCCTCGACCTCTTCGATGGTATTCTCCAGCCAGAACAGTGGCGCGATTTCGACGATCCCGCCGATGCTGACCACCCCGAGCGAGGCAATCAGCAGCAGCGTCGCGTTGCGCTCGAACCGCTGGTGAAAGGTGATCGTCTGCGTCTCAGGCGGCAGTTCGTTGGGGATTTTGCCCTTCTTCAAGCCTTCGCTGGCGGTCACCACCTTGGGATCGTCAGCGGGGTCATAGTTCGGGCTGTGGGGGTTCTTGGCCATGATCTTACTCCGCTGACAGGGCGACGGTGACGGGGCGGGCTTCGGGCGCGCGGATGGTCATCCACATGTTCCAGACCATCACCGCACCGCCCGCGAGGTACAAAACCCCGCCCAGACCTCGGACCACATACATCAGGAATTTGGCTTCGACGGTGTCGGCAAAGCTGTTGACGAGGAAGCCATTGGCATCGACCTCACGCCACATCAGCCCCTCCATAATGCCCGAGACCCACATCGACGCGGCGTAGAGCACGATCCCGAGGGTCGCGAGCCAGAAGTGCAGGTTGATCGCCGCCATGGAGTGCATCTGCGCCCGACCCCAGAGCCGCGGGGTCAGGAAGTAGAGCGCCCCGAAGGTGATCAGCCCGTTCCAGCCGAGCGCGCCAGAGTGCACATGGCCGATGGTCCAGTCGGTGTAGTGGCTGAGGCTGTTCACCGCCCGGATCGACATCATCGGCCCTTCAAAGGTCGACATGCCATAGAAGGCGAGCGAGGCGACGAACATGCGGATGATCGGATCGGTGCGGATCTTGTCCCACGCGCCTTCGAGCGTCATCAGACCGTTGATCATCCCGCCCCAACTGGGCATCCACAGGATGATCGAAAACACCATCCCCAGCGTCGCCGCCCAATCGGGCAAGGCGGTGTAGTGCAGATGGTGCGGCCCGGCCCAGATGTAGAGAAAGATCAGCGCCCAGAAGTGGATGATCGACAGCTTGTAGCTATAGACCGGGCGGCCAGCCTGCTTTGGCACGAAGTAATACATCATCCCAAGGAAGCCTGCCGTTAGGAAGAAACCCACGGCGTTATGCCCGTACCACCACTGCGTCATCGCATCCTGCACGCCTGCAAAGACCTGCACCGATTTGGAGCCCCAGATCGACACCGGGACGGCGAGGTTGTTGACCACATGCAGCATCGCCACGGTGATGATGAAGGCCAGAAAGAACCAATTGGCGACATAGATATGACGCTCACGCCGCTTCAGGATTGTGCCGAAGAATACGGCGAGGTAGGTTAGCCAAACGATGGTCAGCCAGATGTCGACGTACCACTCCGGCTCGGCATATTCCTTGGATTGGGTGGCCCCCAGCAAATAGCCTGTCGCCGCCAGCACGATGAAAAGCTGATAGCCCCAAAAGACGAACCACGCCGCGTTCCCACCCCAGAGCCGCGCCGAAGAGGTGCGCTGCACGATGTAGAACGACGTGGCGATCAAGGCATTGCCCCCAAAGGCGAAAATCACCGCGCTGGTGTGCAGCGGGCGAAGCCGGCCAAAGTTCGCATAGGGCTGCGCCCATTCGATATTGAGCGCGGGAAAGGCCAGTTGGAAGGCGATGAAGGTGCCGACCAGAAACCCCACCACGCCCCAAAAGGCGGTGGCAATCACGCCATAGCGGATCGGGCCATCCATATAGCCCTGCGGCGCCATGGACACGGCGGGCCGTGCACCCTCAACAGGCATGCGGCGCAACTGCCAAAAGAACAACCCCGCCGCCACCAGCATGATCAGCAGGGCATGGACCATATAAGCCGGATCGCGCGCCCAATCCGCCCCGAGTGCCGCAAAAAACACTATAAGCGCAAGCACGATCAACTTGAGCGTATCGAACATATTCCGAATCCCTTCATCTTTGGGAGACGGATCGCATGCGGCTGAGACCACCGCTTTGATCTATGTCAAAGAGGGCGGCATAGGCCTGCGAAGGGCGCGATTTCTGGGCGGGCGCGGGGCCTAGCTTTTCGAGCGCGCCCCGCTGGGATCATACATCGGTTTCAGGCTCGCCTCGGCCTTGATCCGGCGGCCCGCGACGTCGATCTCATAGGTCGAGCCCAGCAGATCGGCGACGCTTTCCCCTTCGCAGGGCACATAGCCCAGACCAATCGCGCCGCCCAAGTAGTGCCCATAGTTGCCCGAACTAAGATAGCCCGCGATTTTCCCATCCCGCAGAATCGGCTCGGCATGATAAAGCAGGGGTTCAGGGTCCGTCAGGCGGAATTGCAGCATCCGCAGTTTCAGCCCATCCTCCTTCTTGCGCAACACCGCGGCGCGGCCAATGAAATCGGGCTTTTCGCTCTTTACCGCAAAGCCCAAGCCCGCCTCCAGCACATGGTCCTCGCAGGTGATGTCATGGCCGAAATGGCGAAAGCCCTTTTCGATCCGGCAACTGTCCATCGCGTGCAGCCCGCAGAGTTTCAGCCCATAGGCCGCGCCTGCCTCGGTCAGCGCCTCAAAGACATGGGCCGCCATTTCAGTGCTGACGTAAAGCTCCCAACCCAGTTCGCCCACGTATGACACGCGGTGCGCCCGGGCGAGGCCCATGCCGATCTCGATCTCCCGCGCCATGCCGAAGGGGTGCGTCTCGTTAGAGAAGTCATCGGGCGAGATCGCCTGCAAAACCTCCCGCGCCTTTGGCCCCATAATGGCGAGGACCGCTTCGCCCGCCGTCACATCCGTGATCACAACAAGGCGCTCGCCCGTATGACGGCGCAGCCATGTTTCATCCGCCAGCCGCGTCGCGGCGGGGGTGACGACGAGATAGGCCGTCTCATTGAGCCGCGTCACGGTGACATCCGCCTCGATCCCGCCCCGAGGGTTGAGGAACTGGGTATAGACAATCTTGCCCACCGGCACCGCCATCTGCGCACCGCAGATATGGTTCATGAAAGCCTCGGCCTCTGGCCCCTCGACGCGGATTTTGCCGAAGGACGACATATCATAAAGCCCAACGCCCGTGCGGATGGCGGCGTGTTCGGCGGCTTGATTGTCGAACCAGTTCTGCCGGCCCCAAGCGTAGCGGTATTCACGCTCTTGGCCGGCATCCGCAAACCAATTGGCCCGCTCCCAGCCCGCAAATTCGCCCATGACCGCGCCATGCTCCTGCAGATGTGCGTGCACCGGGCTGCGCCGGATGCCCCGCGCGGTCGCCTTTTGGCGATAGGGAAAGTGATCGGCATAGAGCAGGCCCAGCGTTTCGGTCGACCGCGTCGCCAGATAGGTCTTATTGCCCTGAAACGGCTGCATTCGCGCGATATCCACGTCACCCAGATCAAAGGGTTTTTGCCCGTCTTCCATCCATTGCGCCAGCGCCATGCCCGCGCCGCCCGCCGACTGAATCCCGATAGAGTTGAACCCGGCGGCGACCCAGACATTGTCCATCTCGGGGGCCTGACCGAGGTGATAGGCATCATCGGGGGTGAAACTTTCGGGACCATTGAAAAAGGTGTGAATCCCCGCGTCCGCCAGCAGTGGCAACCGTTTGACGGCCATCTCAAGGATCGGCTCGAAATGGTCGAAATCTTCGGGCAGTTGGTCAAACTCGAAACTCTCGGGGATGCCCTGCAGCGCCCATGGCTTGGCGACAGGCTCAAACGCACCAAGCAGGATTTTGCCCGCATCCTCTTTGTAATAGGCATACTCATCGGGGACACGCAGCACCGGCAATTCACGCAAGGAGGGAATGGCTTCGGTGACGATATAGAAATGCTCGCAGGCTTGCAGCGGCACGTTACTGCCCAGCATCCTGCCCACGTCCCGCCCCCACATGCCTGCGCAATTGATGACATGCTCGGCCTCGATCTGCCCCGCGCTGCCATCCTCCCCGGCCCAATCTACTGCTGTGACCCTACGCCCCGCGCGCACCACGCCGGTGGCCTTGACCCGCTCCGCCACGATCGCACCACGCGCCCGCGCGCCCTTGGCCAACGCCAGTGCAATATTGGCCGGATCGCCCTGCCCGTCTTTCGGCAGATAGACCGCGCCGGTCATGCCTTCGGTCTCTACGTGGGGATACTTGGCGTGCACTTCCGCGGGGGTGATTTCCTCGACCTCCACGCCAAAGGCGCGGGCCATGGCGGCCTGACGCAGAATTTCCTCGCGCCGCGCAGGTGTCAGCGCGGCAGTGATCGACCCCACGCGCTTGAACCCCGTGGCGACCCCGGTTTCCGCCTCAAGCGCGCCGTAGAGTTCTTGGGAATATTTCGCCAGCCGCGTCATGTTCTGCGTCGCGCGCAGCTGCGCGATCAGCCCTGCCGCGTGCCATGTGGTGCCAGAGGTCAGTTGTTTGCGTTCCAGCAATACGACATCGGTCCAGCCGAGCTTTGTCAGATGGTACGCGACCGAACAGCCGATCACGCCACCGCCGATGATGACGGCCCGGGCTTTGGAAGGCAGTTGTACCATTTCAGACCTCCTGCGCGCGGATGCGGGTGTTTTCACTGTCCCAAAGCGGCGCGTCGGGCTGTACGGTGGCGCAGTAGCTCTGGCCAAAGATTTCCACCGTGAGGTCGGTGCCCGCCACGGCAGCCTCGGCCTGAACCACCCCGAGGGCGATGGAGGCATCGACGCGGTAGCCATAGCCGCCGCTGGTCACTTCGCCCACAACCCGGCCCTTCAGGCGCAGTGTGGCCATCGCTGGCGCGTCTTGTGGATTGCCCTCAACGACCAACGTGACGAAGCGCCGCTGCGGCCCCGCCGCCCGTTCGGCAACCAGCGCCGCTTTGCCCGGAAACGCCTGCGGTTTCTCCAACCGGATGAACCGGTCCAACCCGGCTTCCAGCAAAGTGTATTCCTGCGACAGGTCGCCTTTCCAGGTGCGGTAGCCTTTTTCAAGCCGCATGGAATTGAGCGCGAACATCCCGAAAGGTACGGCCCCACCCGCGATGACCGCATCATAGATCGCGGGCATATCCGAGGGCGCCGCGTGGATTTCCCAGCCCAACTCGCCTGCGAAAGAGACCCGCGCAAGCAACGCGGGCTTGCCCTGCACAGATGCCTTTTGATGGCTGAGCCACGGCAATGCCAGATCGGCATCGGGAGCCAGTGGTGCCAAAAGCGCACGGGATTTCGGGCCACAGAGGATCAGGGTCGAGACTTGATCTGTTTGATCCGTCAGGCTGATCGCCCCCCCTTTGGGCAACGCATCGCGCAGCAGTTCAAAGTCATGCCATTGCGCGGGGGCGGCGGTGATCAGGGTGAAGTCATCCTCTGCATGGCGCAGGATCGACATCTCGGTCAGCACCCGGCCCCGGCTGTCGGGAAAATAGCCTAAAGTCATCCGCCCCACTTTGGGCAGCGCGCCTGCGATCCGCCCCAGCAGCCAGTCCGCAGCGCCCGGTCCCGCCAGCGCGAAACGCGAGAACCCCGGCAGATCGAGCACGCCGACATGGTCGCGCACCGCAGCGACCTCCTCACGAACCCGCACCGCCCAAGGGCCCTCCCGGTCCCATGTCTGGGTCGCGGCATCTGAGGTGTCATCACCCGGTTTGGCGAACCAATTCGCCCGCTCCCACCCGTTGTAAGCCCCCATTTGACCGCCCGCATCACGCAGGCGGTCTTGCAGCGGCGACAGCTTCTTGTCGCGCCCGGCGGGCCATGGGTGATGCGGAAAATGCATCGCATATTCATGGCCATAGGTCTCAAGCGCCTTGGCGAGGGTAAAGTCGTGATCGGCATGGGCAGTGAAGCGGCGCGGGTCGACATCCCACATGTCCCACTCTGTTTCACCCGCCATGATCCATTCGGCCATGACCTTGCCCGCGCCGCCGCCCTGCGCGATGCCGAAGGTAAAGCTATGCGCCTCAAAGGCATTTGGCACGCCGGCCATCGGGCCGAGCATCGGCAAGCCATCGGGCGCATAGGGGATCGGCCCATTGATCACCCGCCCCACACCGCTTTGGCCCAAAAGCGGCATCCGCGCCATGGCGTCTTCGATATACCATTCCAGCCGGTCCAGATCATCGGGGTAGAGCTGAAAACTGAAATCCTCGGGCATCGGATCGTCGGGGGTGATCCAATGGGCTTTGCAGTTGCGCTCATAGGGACCGAGGTTCAGACCGTTCTTGTCTTGCCGCAGGTAATAGGAACTGTCCACATCGCGGACCATCGGCATTTTGTGGCCCTTTTCGGCGGTCCATGCGGCCAGCTCGGGGATTTCTTCGGTCAGGAAATACTGATGGCTCATCACCACGGCAGGCACCCGGCGGCCGCCATGGGGGCGGAACCATTCGCCGACCCGCTGCGCGTAATAGCCGGCAGCGTTGACCACCTTCTCGCAGCGGATATCGCCCTTTTCGGTATGGACGATCCATTCGTCCCCATCGCGATCTATGCCGGTGGCGGGGGTAAAGCGGTGAATTTGCCCGCCGGCCTCCCGCGCGCCTTTGGCAAGGGCTTGGGTCAGTTGTGCCGGGTCGATGTCCCCATCCAAGGGGTCCCACAACCCGCCCGCAAGGTCATGTAGCTCTATGAACGGGTTATGCTCTTTCAGCTCGGCGGGGGTGCACATCTCCATCCCCAGCCCCTGCGCGCGGGCCATGGAGGCGACATGTTCAAACTCCTGCATCCGCTCACGGCTATGAGCCAAACGCAGCGCCCCGGTCACGTGGTAGTTGATCGGATAGCCCACCGCCTCGCCCAAGCTGCGGTACATCTCTAGCCCATAGCGCTGCATGTTCATCACCGCCCATGAATTCGAGAAATTGGGGCAGTTGCCCGCCGCATGCCAAGTGGAGCCCGCAGTGAGTTCGTTCTTTTCAAGCAGGACGCAATCGGTCCAACCCGCGCGGGCAAGGTGGTAGAGGGTCGAGACCCCAACCACGCCGCCCCCGATGATCACGACCCGCACCGTTGTCGGAAAATCAGCCACGTTCAGCTCCCTTTGCCAAGCACTGCCAAAGGCTGACCAAAGGCGCCCCCGGTCAGTTTGAAACCATTTGAATTGATAAAAACCCGGTTCAGTAAACCGGCGGAGAGATCACCCAGACCACCACGGCAGGCGTGTCGTAGGGGTTGTCCCAAGTGTAATATTCGCCCCGAATGCGAAAGCTGTCGCCGGGGCAAACGATAAAGCTGCGCTCTGCAATCTTCAGGTTCAACCGGCCCGAGATGACAAAGCCCACCTCCTGCGTGTCGCGCATGACGGGCGCCTCCAGCCCCGAATAGGCTGCAAAGGTCGAATGGATGACCTCGAAACTGTCTGTCAGATCGGGGGAAAGCAACTCTTCCGTCAACCCGTTGGCCGCACTTCCCATGGCCCGCCGTGCCCCGGCGCGCACAACATAGCCGCGTTCTTCGGGGGTCACTGTCGCTTCGCCAAAGAGCAGAGAGACCGGCACGTCCAAGATCTCGGCCATGCGTCGCAGGTCTGAGATGGAGGGGGTCGAGATATCGCGTTCGACCTGACTGACCCAGCCAACGGATCGGTCCAACGCCTCGGCCATATCGGTCAGGGTCAGTCTGCGCCCCTTGCGGATCGCGCGTAAATCGGCCCCCAGTGAGCGTGGCGCTGTGGCCTCGGCCCCCTGCCTTTTCGCTCGGGTCATGTGAAAATATCCTCCATTTTTTCACTGTGGCGCGGAATTCGGCGTCTGGCAAGTGTTTCTCCTCGAAAGCGATGAACTGAGGCGGGCGGGGTTAAGACCGCCCCTTCCAAGGCACCAACAGCCGCTCGGCCTTGCGCATCAACATGTCGATGCCAAAACCGATGACGCCAATCAGGATGATCCCCATCAGTACGATGTCGGTCAGCTGGAATTTGGAGGCGACCATGATCATCATCCCCGCCCCCTTTTCTGCGGCCACCAGTTCGGCGGCCACCACCGTGCCCCAGCAGACGCCCATCGCCACCCGCGCCCCGGTAAAGATCTCGGGCAGAGAGTTCGGCACGATCACATGGCGCATGATTTGCGCCTTGGACGCGCCAAGCGAATAGGCCGCGTGGACCTTGGTGATATTCACCCCCGACACGCCCGACCGCGCAGCGATGGCCATGATCCATAGGGCCGCAAGGAACAGCAGGATGATCTTGCCCACCTCGCCGATCCCCGCCCAGATGATCACCAGCGGAATCAGCGCAAGCGGCGGCACGGGGCGCATGAATTCGACAATCGGATCGAACCAGCCGCGAAACCAGCCCGACAGGCCCATGGCATAGCCCAGCGGAATGCCCACCAGCGCCCCAAGGGCAAAGCCCACGACAACGCGGAAAAGCGAATAGCCCAAATGCTCCCACAGGGTGCTGTCCCGGTAACCTTGGCTGGAAATCTCACCCAACCGGGCGACCACGGCCTCAGGTGGCGGCAGCCAAATCGGCTCCATCTGCCAGCCCTTCGCAGGCTCAAAATTAAGCGTGCCCTTGGGCGACATGCCGACGCGGCCAAAGTCAGTCAGCACCTCCCCACCCGGCACGATCTGCTGGCCGTTCACCGCGACGACGCGGTGCCCGACATCGCGGCCCTTCTCGTCATTTTTATCGACGCGCAAAAGCCCCGACCGCCATGCGCCGATGGTGAAAGCGTCATTCTTGGCCCAGCCTTCACCGGGATCGACCTGCGGCGTGTCGGCATCTTCGCCCACGGGATGCACCAAGACGGTGATCGTCGCATCATCGCGGCTGCCGTCTTCGGCCTCTGCGGTATAGGTCAGCTCGGCCAGCCCCTCAAAAGGGCCGGGCGCATGCAAAAACCGGGGCAGCAGCGACGAGCCGGTAAAAGCGCCCCACAGCAAAAAGATCGTTAGGATCGAGATTACGCTGGCGGTGCGGTTCGAGGTGACAGCGCTTTCATCGCCAAAGGTGACGGTCTTGCGCGCAACAAATCCATTCGCAGTCTGGTCGACGGCAAGACGCACCAAAAAGAATGAGACGGCAAAGATCACGATATAAATCAGTAGGATAACCATTATGCGTCCTCCGTCCGGCCCATAATCTCTTCTTCCATGTCCCAGATCATACCAAGGATCTCTTCGCGTCTTTCGGCGAATTCTGGATGCTTCTTAACCTCGCGCAGATCGTGGCCCACCCCCAGATCGGCAAAGGGCAGACGGTATTCGCGGTGAATGCGCCCCGGACGCGGCGCCATGACCAAGAGCCGCTCGCCCAGCAGCAGCGCTTCTTCGACCGAATGGGTGATGAGGATGATGGTCTTGCCCGTCTCTTTCCAAAGCTTCAGCACAAGACTTTGCATCTTTTCACGGGTCAGGGCATCAAGCGCGCCCAAAGGCTCATCCATCAGGATCACGTCGGGATCATTTGCCAGACAACGCGCCAGCGCCACCCGCTGCTGCATCCCTCCGGAAAGTTCGTAGATCGCCTTTTCCTTGAAGTCCCTCAGCCCGACGATGTCGAGCAGGTGGTCGACCTCGGCCCCATATTGCTTTTCGCTCTGCCCCTTCATCCGAGGGCCAAAACTCACGTTTTCGCGCACCGACATCCATTCAAACAACGCACCCTGCTGAAAGACCATGCCCCGCTCTGCATCCGGCCCGGTCACGTTGTGGCCATTCAAAACGATCTCGCCCGAGGTTGGCGCAAGAAATCCCGCAACGATGTTCAGAAGCGTCGTCTTGCCACAGCCCGAGGGGCCCAGCACCGACATCAATTGGCCTTCGGCAAGGTCAAGCGATACGTTTTCAAGCGCCTGTACGTGACCGCCATTGGGCAGGTCGAACCGCATCGACAGATTCTCGATTTTTAGTCCCGACATGCCGCCCCGGTGCCCCCTGCTATTTTTGTAAGACCGCCCCCGCCTGCCCGGCTCTTCGGCTACAAAGAACCGGGCAAAGACTGGGGACGGCCCCGTATTGAGCCGTCTTGGCTTACATCTCGCCTGCGGCCTGCAACGGACCGGTGTTGACCGCGTCGTCGTAGCTGTCGAGTGCCGCGTCGATCGCGCCCGCTTCGACAAAGACATCTGCGACGCCTTTCATGAACTCCTGCGCGCCACCCCCGAGCCATTTCTCTCCCATCTGGTCCTCAAGCGAGGGGAAGGTGAAGGTCGCGATCGTTTCCATCGTGGCGTCTTCGTCCATGCCGGCGTCCTTGGCGATCACGGGCAGCATCTTGGCTTGATTGGCCTCATCGGCCCACATCGCATTCGCTTCTGCCGTGACTTTCAGGAAAGCAGACACCGTATCGGAATTTTCAGCCACCCAAGACGCCGGGCCAGAGGTCACGTCGAAAACGAGAATGCCCAGTTCTTCTTTCTCGGCGCCCGTCAAAAGGATATTGCCATGCTCCAGCATCCGCCGCAGAGAGCCGCCCCAGCCGCAGGCCATATCGACCGAGCCCTGCGCGATGGCTGCAGCGCCATCAGGCGGCGCCATATCGACCACATCAAGCGACCCAACATCGACGCCGAAGTGGCTCATTTGTTTGAGAAAACCGTAGTGCGCAGCGGTGCCGAGTGGCACTGCGACCTTCTTGCCTGCCAGTTCCGCGACAGAGGATTTGTCGATCTCTAACTCCTCCCGGATCACGCAGTTATCATTTTCGGAATAGCTGACCGCGACATCGAGAATCTGAATATCTTGCCCCGCCGAGGTCGCAACCACGAAGGGCGGCACGCCTTGGCTTACCGACATATGCACATCGCCCGACGCCATCGCCGCCGACATAGCTGTGCCGGAGTCGAAGCTGACCCAATTCACACTGGTGCCAAGGGCTTCGTCATACATTCCCTCGGCCTTGGCATATTGGAACGGCATCGGCCATTCGAGGAAATACCCCACGGTCAAATCCTGCGCGGCAGATTGGGTGACACCCATCACAAGCAGGCTGGCGGCGGTGCCCATCAGTTTCACGGTCTTCATGATATTCTCCCTAGGTCTGTTATGGTCGCTTCTTATAATTGAACGTCCCGTTCACATGTTTCGCGACCATCGGCCCCTGTCAGACATCAGGAAGGGCAAGCCCCGGGCAATGTGAAAAAACCCCTCGTGTTTTCACGATACGGGTGAAATTGAACTTTTCAACAAAATTCTCACGCCGCAACGCAACATAATTCTCATGTTAAGAAGTCTGCGTAGAATTTAGCCGGGGGCACTTTTGCCCCTCGCAACGATAGGCGAGAGCTACGCGGTATTCCTAAACAGTAATTTGATTGTTTTGGCCGACCGTCAGACTCAACCTAATTGGAGAGGGAGTCTTAACCTGCCGAAATGCAGCCCCTTTGGGGCGATGGTGATCTTGACCCGCGCTGGGCGGGTCAAGTCTGTCGTGACGCTCTGAAAGCGCGCGTTTACCAGGAGGTGATAACAGTGCCCTGATAGCTTTCATCGATGAAGGCTTTGATTTCATCGGAATGATAGGCCTTGAGCAGTGTCTCAACCCATGCGGCTTCCTCGTCGCCTTTGCGCACGGCGATGACGTTCACATATGGGTTCTCGGCGCTTTCCATCGCGATCGAGTCTTCCTTGGGGCTCAGACCCGAGGCAATCGCGTAGTTGGTATTAATCAAGGCCGCATCCAGATCGGCCAGCGACCGCGGCAGTTGGGCGGCATCAAGCTCTTTGAAGGACAGGTCCTTGGGGTTCTCGGTGATGTCGAGCACGGTCGGCACCAGACCTGCGGCCTCATCCACCTTGATCAGACCCAGTTCTTGCAGGACCAGCAGCGCGCGGCCACCGTTTGTGGGATCGTTCGGGATGCCGAATGTGGCCCCTTCTTCCAGATCGGCAAGCGCGGTGATCTTGTCCGAATAGACACCCATGGGGGTCGTGATGGTGTTGCCAACGACGCTCAACTCAAAGCCGCGGTCTTTCATCTGCGCTTCAAGATAGGGCACGTGCTGGAACGAGTTGGCCTGAATGTCGCCATCGGCCAGCGCTTGGTTCGGGACCACGTAGTCAGAGAATTCGACCACATCGATGTCCAAGCCCATCGGCTCGGCGATACGGGCAACCTCTTCCATGATCTCGGCGTGCTCGCCGGGGGAAACGCCGACTTTGATTTCCTCGGCGGCAAGACCGGTGGCCATCAGCGCCAGAACAGAGGTAAGTGTCGTAAGACGAAGCATAGTAGTCTCCTTAGATTGAGAGAGCGGGTGTAAGGCGCGGCTTATTGGCCGCCGCTTTTGGTGGCCCGTTTGTCCACGGCGCTGGCGATACGCTCGCCGATGGACTGCACAAGCTGCACCAAGACGATAAGAATGATCACGACGATTGCCATAACGTCAGGCATAAACCGTTGATATCCATATCGAATACCAAGGTCTCCCAGCCCTTCGCCCCCTACGGCCCCGACCATGGCGGAATAGCCGATCAGGCTGACAATCGCCAAGGTCAGGCCCAGCGTGATGCCGGGGAGCGCTTCGGGCAGCAGCACTTTGCGGATGATCTGCAGCGGGGTCGCGCCCATCGCGCGGGCGGCTTCGATCAACCCGGAATCGACCTCACGGATCGCGTTTTCCACCAGACGCGCGATGAAGGGGACCGTCGCGATAGTCAGCGGCACGATGGCCGCCGTGGTGCCAATAGAGGTGCCGGCCACCATCCGGGTAAAGGGAATGATCGCCACGACGAGAATGATAAACGGCACAGAGCGCGTGGCGTTTACCACCAGCCCGAGCACCTTGTTTACCCAAGGCGCGGACAACAGTTCCCCGCGTTGCGAGGTGGCCAGAAACAGCCCCAGAGGCAGGCCAAATACCGTGCCAAGGATCGCGGATACCGCCACCATATAGAGCGTTTGCCCCGTCGCTTCGATCAAAAGGTTAATCAGATTAGCCGACATAGCCCAGCACCTCCGTCAGAAGCCCGTGTTGTTCCAAAAAGGCGCGCGCTTGGGCGGCCTGCGCCACCGGCAGAGACACCAGCAGGTTGCCGAAGGGCCGTGTTCCGATCTCTTCGACAGCGCCCGCAAGGATATTGACCGGAATGCCCATATCCTGCGTCAGCCGCGCCAACATCGGATCGGTGGCATGGGCGCCTGCAAAGGTGACTCGGATCACCTCTTCGCCGCCCGTTGCAGGGGCGGTTTGGGTCAGCCGTTCTTTGACGAAAGCAGGCAGGGTGACGCCGGTCACGCCCGAAAGGAAGGACCGCGTCGTCGCGTGTTGCGGCGCGGTGAAGATGTCATAGGTGGCCCCATGTTCGACGATCTGGCCTGCGTCGATCACCGCCACATGGCTCGCGATGTCGCGCACCACGGCCATCTCATGGGTGATCAGCAGGATCGTCAGCCCCAAATCGCGGTTGATGTCCTTCAAAAGCGACAGAACCGTTTGGGTGGTCTCAGGGTCCAGAGCCGAGGTCGCCTCATCCGAGAGCAACACTTTCGGCCCGGTGGCCAAGGCGCGCGCGATGCCGATCCGCTGCTTCTGGCCGCCCGAAAGCTCTGCCGGGTAGCGCCCCGCCTGCGCGCTTAGCCCGACCCGGTCGATAAGGTCCGCCACACGCGGTTTGATCTGCGCGCTCGGCATCCCGGCCACTTCGAGCGGCAGCGCGATATTGCCCGCCACGGTACGTGAAGACAGCAGGTTAAAGTGTTGAAAAATCATGCCAACGTCACGTCGGATCGCGCGCAACTTGCCGCCTTTCGCGGTGCTGACATCCTCACCGCCGACCAGCACGTTGCCGGTGGTCGGACGCTCCAACCCGTTGACCATGCGCAGCAAGGTCGATTTGCCCGCCCCCGAACGCCCAATGATCCCGGTGATTGAGCCCGGTGCCACGTCGAGGGATATCCCCTCAAGTGCATTCACGGTCGCCCCGCCTGCTTTGGTAAAGGCCTTGCCGACCTTGTCAAAGGCGATCGAGGCACCTTCTGTTGTGATATCAGTCATTTTCCGTCCGGGTCGGGGTGGGTTTCGAGTGGTGTCCCCTAGATAGAACCCCTGCCCCCGATGCAAGCCACGATCATGCATAGCTGCCTTGTTTTGCACACTTATCTCTTGCCGGGGCATTCGCCCCTTGTGCCGTTAGCCGATGAGGATAATTATATTCACGAATCGGAATGAATGCGGGGAGGGCATAAGATGAAGGTCAACAGACGGACGGTGCTGGCAGGGATGGGCGCGGCGGCCCTTGCCCATGGCCCGCTGCGTGCCTTTGCCCTGACCTCTGCCCAGATCGGTGGGTATGAGCTTGTCAGTGTGAGCGACGGCAATCTGGTGCTCCCGCGCAGTTTCTTCTTTGAAGGTTTGCCGCAGGAGGAACTGGCGCAGGTTTTGGCCCCCTTTGATCTCCCTGAGGACCAGTTGGCGCCGCCCTGCAACCTGACGCTTTTGCGCAATGGCGAACGTGTAGTCCTCTTCGACGCGGGCGCTGGCCCCGGCTTCATGCCATCGGCCGGGTCGCTTTTAGAGAGTTTGGACGCGGCGGGCGTCACCCCGGAGGCGGTGACCGACGTTGTCTTTACCCATGGCCACCCGGATCACCTTTGGGGCGTGCTGGACGATTTCGACGATCTGGTCTTTCCCAATGCGCGCTATCACATGGGTCAGGTCGAATGGGACTATTGGCGCGATCCGGCGACCGTGGACACAATCGGCGCAGCCCGCGCCGCCTTTGCCGTCGGAGCCGCGCGGCGGTTGGCGGCGATCGAGGACCGGGTGGCCCATTTCTCCGACGGAGATGAAGTGCTCCCCGGCATCATGGCACAGGCGAGTTTCGGGCATACGCCCGGGCATATGTCGTTCCTGCTGGGCAGCGGTAGTGACGCGCTGCTGATCGGCGGCGATGCCATCGGCAATCACCATCTCGCCTTTGCCCGGCCCGGCTGGGCCAGCGGATCGGACCAAGACCCCGAGCGCGGTGCCGAAACCCGCCAGCGGTTGCTGGACCGGCTGGCGGACGAACAGATCTGGCTGATGGGCTTTCACCTGCCACAGGGCGGTCTGGGCCGGGTTGAACGCCGTGGCGAGGGCTATCGTTTCGTCGGAGCCGCGCGATGAAGCGGTTCGCTGGCATCACCGCCCTGCTGCTCGCTTATAACGCCACGACGGGCGAGGTTATCGCGGACAGATACCCCGCCTCGCCGCTCTAGATTAAACCCTTTAAGGTTGTCTTCGGCGCGCGCTCTGCCGTCAGCGCGACCGCCCCTTAGACCTATTAGAATGCGAGCCATAACAACAGTCTAGGCTTCATCGCGACCGTTGAAGGGGTTGTTTCGGCATATTCGCTAGACCCAGATTTGACCTTCATGGTTTGATTGTTATTGACATGGCGCTCGCGAATAGCAGTTCCGAAGCCGGATCACGCCCAGGCATAGGGTCGCATCAGAAAAAGGCAGCCGCTTCCAACTCCACCGTGATTACCCCGATAATCGCGCCGTTGGATGGTTCTGTAATGGGCATCGAAACGCGGCTTTGATGCGCTTTGGAGCTTCCACCTATGGCCACTTGATCGATTACAAACACCCCCGAAGGTGGCGTAAAACGATTGCTGTTCTTGGGCTTGCCGCCTTTGAAATAGACCGATGCGGTGCCGCTGGTGACGACGGTCAACCCATAGGCGTCAAGCAGCGCCACTTCGGCGATCTGACCTTTGGCGCGGGCAATCTGCGCCGCTAAGAAAGCTGCTGCCACAGGAGCCCTTGCTTGGCTCGTTGGGGTGACCTGCGCGGTCGCTGCGGCAGACGCGGCGGCCAAGACATTCATCTCTCGGTGTCGCTGGTTCTGCTGCGCAATCGCGTCAACGATGCGGGCATCATTGACCCAAGACAGCAGCTCCCGGTCGATATAATCGTTCAGCGCCCAAGGCACTTCGGACGCGGTAACCTTGAGCCCGGAACACAGGATGAAGATGAGCGATACAAGTGGCAGGTGTCGAAGCATCGGGGAGCCCTCATGAGGTTGGCGGCGTAAAGACCGCGGGAGAGCTACACCCTAGCGTTCGATTGGTTTACGCCTCATGAACGGCGATCACCGCTTAGACCTCTTCGCCCTTAAACCCCGTTGCCACAACGAATTTCTCTGATGAATCCGGTCGGCTTGCGGGCGGTTTGATATTGGCGACCTTGGTGAAACGGCGCTTGAGCAGCTTTTGCAACTCGCCCTCGGCGCCCCCCGCCAGCACCTTGGCCACGAATGTGCCGCCCTCTTCCAAGACGTCGAAAGCGAAATAGGCCGCCGCCTCGCAGAGTGAAATAATGCGCAGGTGGTCGGTCTGCTTGTGCCCCGAAGAGGCAGCCGCCATGTCGGACATGACCACATCCGCCTTGCCGCCCAGCCATTCCTTTACCTTAAGGTCAGCGTCGTCTTCCATAAAATCGAGCTGGTGCAGCTCGCACCCCGCGATCGGCTCCATCTCTTGCAGGTCGACGCCCAGAATGGTGCCCTGCGTCTTGCCCTTCTTCTCGCCCAGCACATTGCAGCGTTTGACCGCGACCTGACACCAACCGCCCGGCGCGGCGCCAAGGTCCACCACCCGTGCACCGGGGACAAGGAAACGATATTTATCGTCTAGTTCCATAATCTTATAAGCCGCCCGCCCGCGATAGCCTTCGGCCTGCGCGCGTTTGACATATGGATCGTTCAACTGCCGCTGCAACCAGCGGGTGGAACTGAGCTTGCGCCCGCGTGCGGATTTCACCTTGACCTTGAGGTCACGCTGACCGCGCCCCGAGGTGTTTTTTCCGTCCGGTGTCTTGGCCATCAAAAGACCCCTTCTTCTAATACGCCATCGGCGCTCATCTGTGCATATAGCAGGCCTTCGCGCAGACCGCGATCCGCAACTGACAGCCTGTCGGTCGGCCAGCAGCGCATCAAGGCTTGCAGGATCGCGGCGCCCGACATGATCAGGGCGGCGCGATCTTGCCCGATCCGCGGATCGGCGCGCCGCCCGCCCGGCCCCATGGCGATATAAGAGTGGATCACCTTGTCGATCTGCGCGCTGCTCATGCTGAGGCCATCGACCTTGGTCCGGTCATAGCGTTTCAGGTTCAAGTGGCTTGCCGCCACAGTGGTCACGGTGCCCGAGGTGCCGACGATCTGAAACCGCTTTTGCGACTGGATCGTCTGATAGGGTGTGAAATCGGTGAGGTTCTCTTCGAAAAACCAGCTCATCAGGGCGAAACGCGCGGCGTCGTCTTCGACGTCAGAGAATTGGTCGCGCAGCGTCGCCACGCCCAGAGGCACGCTGATCCAATCCACCACCCGTGCGGCAGGCACATCAGATTTCGCCTGATAGAAGCCGCCCTGAAGCCGCATGATCGACCGGGCGCGATCCGCCCGAGGGACTTTGGAGATGTCGATCCAGACAAGCTCAGTCGAGCCGCCGCCGATATCGACCACCAGCAGGTTCTCCGTCTTGCGGCTGACCAGTGGCGCGCAAGAGATCACGGCAAGTTGGGCTTCTTCCTCAGGGCGGATGATGTCGAGTTTGAGACCCGTCTCGCGCTGGATACGGCGCATGAACTCTGCGCCATTCTGTGCGCGGCGACAGGCTTCGGTCGCCACAAGCCGCATGTTTTGCACCTTGTTGCGGCGCAATTTCTGCTGACAGATCCGCAATGCCTGGATGGTGCGCGCCATCGATCCGCGCGACAAACGCCCGGTTTTTTCCAAACCGGCACCCAATTGTACCGATTTTGAGAAACTGTCCACCACATGGAAACCGCTGCCGCGAGGCTGGGCGATCAACATGCGGCAGCTATTTGTACCCAGATCTAGGGCCGCATATAGCTCATTAGATCTGGGCGGAACTGGCGCGGGGCTCAGAGCCGGGATGTCTTTGTCGAGCGCACCCGCACCTTTGGGACGCTGTGGCGCCATGGTTACGCGCCTTTCATATCGAGTTGCCCCCAAGGTATTCCCTGCGCCGGGTCGGTGCAAGTGGTCGCGGTGCCTTGGGCCAATTTCCGCGGCGTCCTGCGCCATGCCCCTATCTTTTGGCACCTCAGGACCACCTCACAATCATCTTGAGAATAATGGGGGCGCAGGGCCCTCGTGATGGCCCGCCCGATGCGCTATCACGAGCCCCAAGTCGCGGATGGGTCGTGTTTCGTCGAAAAACGGCCCTGTCCTGACCGCCACGCTCGTTAGACAGGTTTAAACCGGAGGAATCGTCCCATGCCCGCAGTCACCATCGTTTACTGGCGCGATATCCCCGCTCAGGTGATCGTCGGCAAAGGCCGCCGTGGGTCGAAACGTCCCCTGCCCGAACGCTTTGAACAGGCGATCGACCGCGCGGCGATGAAGATTGGCGCCGGAGATTCCGATGCCTATTTAGCGGAATGGCGCAAGGCGGACCCCTTTGAGGTTGAAGGCGATCCCGATGCCATCGCCGACGCCGAAGCCGCCCGGATCGACGCGGAATACGACCGCGACCGGATTAAGCAACTGATTGACAACGACGGCTGGGCATAGCCTGCCAGCCCTATGATCAAGGACACGCTCATGGCACTTTTGAACTTCCGCAAGAAGGAAACACCGGCCCCGCAGGCGCCGGTGGCCGAAGTCGAGGCGCTGTTGAAAGATTATTCGATCGAGGTGATGCCCCGCACCGCCGAGAAGGTCGAAGATTTCCGCGCCCTGCTGCCAGAGGGCACCCGTGTCTATATCGCCCATATCGACGGCACCCCGATTGAGGATATGGTCGCCACCGCCGCGCGGCTGAACGCCGATGGCTTCAAGGTCATGCCGCATTTCCCGGCCCGCATCATCAAGGACCGCGCCACGCTCGCCGACTGGATCGCCCGCTATCAGGGCGAAGCCGATGTGCGCCAAGCGTTGCTGCTTGCGGGCGGTGTCACCGCGCCCGTGGGCGACTTTACTGACAGCATGCAGCTGATGGAAACGGGACTATTCGATGAGGCTGGCTTTACCCGTCTGCATGTCGCTGGCCACCCCGAAGGCAACCGTGATATCGATGCCGACGGAGGCCGTCTGAACGTCGATGCGGCGCTGAAATGGAAGAACGATTTTCAGACCCGCACCGATGCAGAAATGGCCATCGCCACGCAATTCGCCTTTGAAGCGCAGCCGATCATCGAATGGGCCGACAGCCTCAAGGCTGCGGGCATCACCCTGCCCATCCACATCGGAATCGCAGGCCCTGCCAAGCTGCAAACCTTGATTAAATTCGCCATCGCCTGTGGTGTCGGACCATCGCTGAAGGTGCTTCAAAAGCGTGCGATGGATGTCACCAAGCTGCTGTTGCCCTATGAGCCTGCAGATGTGATCAGCGACTTGGCCACCTACAAAGCGGCCCACCCGGATTTTAACATCACCCATGTGCATCTGTTCCCGCTGGGCGGGATCAAGACCAGCGCCACATGGGTCCAAGATAATGGCGGCGCCTCTGGGGTGCCCGCCAACGCATCCTAAAGGAAGTTACATGACCAGAACCGTCATCGAATCCAAGACCAAGACCGCCGTCATCGGCTTTGACGAGCCGTTTTGCGTGATCGGAGAGCGGATCAACCCCACGGGCCGCAAAATTCTCAGCCAAGAGCTTGAGCAAGGCGATTTTTCGCGGGTCGAGGCCGATGCCATCGCACAGGTCGCCGCCGGTGCCACGGTGCTGGATGTGAACTCGGGCGCCGTTTTTTCCAACAAGATGGCCGAAGACCCGCGCTATGCTGACAACAACTTTGTCGAGCCGATGCTGATGCCGGAACTGATCAAAGTGGTGCAAAATGCCGTCGACGCGCCGATCTGTATCGACAGTTCGGTCCCCGGCGCGCTTGAGGCAGGCTTGCAAGCCTGCGAAGGCCGCCCGCTGTTGAACTCGGTGACCGGCGAAGAAGAGCGGCTTGAGCTCGTGCTACCGCTGGTCAAGAAATACAACGTGCCCGTGGTGGCGATCTCCAACGACGACACCGGCATTTCCGAAGACCCGGATGTGCGGTTCGCCGTAGCGAAAAAGATCGTCGAACGTGCCGCCGATTTCGGCATCCCCGCCCATGACATCGTGGTCGACCCTCTGGTCATGCCGATTGGCGCCATGGCAACAGCGGGCCATCAGGTCTTTACCCTTGTGCGCCGCCTGCGTGAGGAATTGGGCGTGAACACCACCTGCGGTGCGTCGAACATTTCTTTTGGTCTGCCCAACCGCCACGGGATCAACAACGCCTTCCTGCCGATGGCCATGGGCGCGGGCATGACAAGTGCGATCATGAACCCGGTGGCCGTGCCGCTCAACGCCACCAAGATCGCCGAAAAGCGCGCCGAGATGGCCGCCGCGGGGATCATCCTGCCCGAAGAGATGGATGACGAGACCTTCGTGACGCTCTTTAATCTGGGATCGACCAAGCCCCGTCCGGGCAAGGAGATGGAGGCCATCCGCGCCGCCAACTTCCTCTTTGACCGTGACCCCCATGGCAGCGCATGGATCGAGTTCAACAAGGTCGCCCCCAAGGCCGGCCAAGAAGGCCGAGGCCGCGCGGGCCGCACCGGTGGTCGCCGCCGCCGCTGAGCCCGCTCGGAACGATGAAAGGCCCCGCCAGCATCGCTGCGCGGGGCCTTTTGTTGTCGGCATTCATGAAGAGCCGTCTTTTTTCAGATAGGTAAACAGCGGAAATCTGGCGCCATCCCGACGGCGCCGGCAAAATCTAGCCTGCCCGGTTCTGGCTCACGAGTTCTTGAATCGCGGCCATTACCGCCGCGACATGGTCGGCGTCCGCTGCGGCGCTATGCGGTTCATTAAAGCCGCCCCTATCATTGTCGAAATACTTTCCCGAAGCCTTTGAGAAATCTTCCGAAAGCGCGGCACGGCAAAGGATGTCGGCACCGATGCTCAGGTCATTTCCAGCAACGCCAAAGCCTTCCTTAACCATTTTGGACGCCAACAGCGACCCGGGATTCACCGCGATGAAGAGCGGGCCATCCTGATGCGCACGGGCCACTTCCTGCGTCCAGATTGTGATCGCCAATTTGCTCTGCGCATAGGCCGCCATATCGTCCAAGGTGCCGTTGCCCCGAAGAGCGGCCACATCCACCGGTGCCTGCGCAGCAGAGGAAAGGTTCACCACCCGGCCCGCTTTGGGCAGTACCGGCAGCAAGAGTTGAACCAGCAGATAGGGCGCTAATGTGTTGACCACAAAACGCGCGTCTAGCCCCGCTTCGGTGCGCGGATCGGGCAGTTTCAGGACACCTGCATTGTTGATCACCACGTCGATCTGGCTGTGATCGATGCGCAGCGCCTCTGCCAATGCCGCGACCTCATCCAACTGCGACAGATCTGCACGGTAGGTCTGGGGGGTGCCGCCCACCTCTGCCGCCGCTGCGCTTAATTTTTCGGCGCTGCGCCCGTGCAGCAGAATAGTATGCCCCTGCCCGCTAAGTTTCTTTGCCGTCAGCAGACCGATGCCGTCAGTCGCGCCGGTGATGAGGATGGTCTTGGTCATGGCTTTCTCCTTATCGGGGTCTCTGCGCGTCTCTGCGATGGCGCGGGATGCGTCGGTCGGGCGATCACCACCCGCCCAAAACCTGCTTGCCGATCACCCGCCCGCTTTCTTGCCGCAGATGGGCGGCGCGAAGGTTCTCTACATTTATCACGCCCGCATGTTCGGTCACGGTAGATTGCAACTTGCCCGCGTCGATCATCTGCGCCACCCGGTTCAACAGGTCACGTTGCGCGGTCATGTCTTCGGTCTGGAACATCGACCTTGTGAATATAAACTCCCAATGCACGCTCAGAGCTTTGGGTTTCGCCGCTTTCATGTCCAGCGTCTCGGGGTCGTCGATCAATGCGATCTGGCCGCGCGGGGCAATGGCTTCGATGATGGCTGGCCAATACATGTCCGTGGCCGTCAGCGCGGCAACGTAGCTGGGCGCGAGGTTGAGATCGGCAAGCTGAGCCGCCAGATCACCCCGGTGATCCACCACATGATCCGCCCCCATCTTGCGCACCCAGTCTTGGGTTTCCGGACGCGAGGCGGTGGCGATCACGGTCAATCCGGTCAGCGCCTTGGCCAATTGGATAAGGATCGACCCCACGCCCCCGGCCCCGCCAATCACCAAAAGCGCCTGCCCCTCACCGGCCCCTTCCGTCAGCC
>NZ_LWER01000146.1:0-225 GCF_001634775.1 Sulfitobacter sp. HI0027 | reverse complement strand
GAAGGGCGGCTGCGTATCTCAGCGCCATTTCACGCCGATCAGGCATGGACCATCTCGACGACAAAGATCGCAGAAAGTTGCAAGTTTTCCGAGGGGGTGCAGAGCTAAAGTGCGTAGAGACCGAGCACCGCGCGGACGAAATCGCCAGTTGTCTCCACACGGAGATGCCGTGGATGGCTCCTGCAACAGAGCGTCTTTGGCACGACATGCGGGCCTCGGTCCGCA